>NZ_CALFPF010000173.1 GCF_937919775.1 uncultured Gimesia sp. | reverse complement strand
CATCAATCAATGGGAGTCTCATTAATCGGAATACTGCTGTCGAGAATGACCGCGTATTAGTTGCACATCCGTTATCGTTGATCAGTCAGTTCGATTCTACATGAAAGCGAAACCAGCGGATGACGCTGACTGATTGTTCATAACACCAGAATGACACAAACAGGTCACCGTCGGGCAGGCGAGTGATATTGGGGGCACCGAATTTTAATACCGCAAAATTCTCGGACATGTTACCGCCGAGGGTTGTGGTTCCTTCTAATGATTGATGGCCCCATAAAGGCTGTTGGTCGTGGTTGACCCATTGCCCGTCTTCAATACTGGAGAGGCACGCCCAGAGCCCTGGTTGATCAATGCGGCGATAAATATTCAAGATGGTGCCGTCATCTAACAGGCAGGGGGTTAACGTCTGCCCTGCTAATTGTGTGGAAGCGAGTGGCGACCACGTCGCACCATGGTCATCGCTGATCGAATATTGATTTGGCAGATCGACATTTTCCTGTTCATCGAAACACCAGGCAACCGCCAGCAGGCGACCATCTGGATATTCCAGTATTTTGGATTCCCAATAAGTCGAATGATTTGTTTCACTGTGCATGATATCAAGGTAATCCGGCCAACTGGCGCCACGATCTTTCGATACAAATGCGATCATGCGATTACCATAAGGATGGTTTCCTGCCCAGTCGCGCCACAGCGATGTCGGCCAGACCCAGCGACCATCTTTTAGAAATGTGATGGGACTGCACATTTCACATTCCGGATTATCAATGGGGGGGGTGACTTTTTCCGGTTCTTCCCAGGTTTCACCCTGGTTGTCAGATCGCATGAGGAACAGGTCAGAGTGGACTATGCCTAGATTGTCGGGATTGGAGAGTCCCTCGTCCGGGTGGTCGGTTCGGTCAAACCGAACTAAATTGGCAATGAGTTCACCTTCGGGAGAGATCGCAATGCGGCCGAACGTGGATGTGATTCGATCAGTGGTATCAGCGCAGAGTCGCCCCTGATACTTCCAGGTCTGACCCTGGTCATAGGATCGAGATAAATGAACCTGCGCGTTCGCTGCTTCGAATGCTTCGGCCAGCGTATACATGCTGATCAGAGAACCATCCGTTAATACGGCGACAGAAGGGAAATAGGCATGAATGCTTTTGACATGGGGTTTATCGTTTTTGAATATGATTCCCGTCTTCAGGTCATTGAGTTGCAATTTTTTGTCTTTAATTAGCATTCTTACCCCGTTCCTGTTTTCGCATAAATGCCAGCACGTCGCGACGGCCTGCCTGGATCTGTTCGCTCATGATTTGACGTGAGAGGTCGACGTCCCGTTTTTTCAATGCGTCCAGAATTTGTTCTTTGCCTGCGCAGGTTTCTTCGGCACTTTGTGGCGTAATGATTTTGTGTTTTAACTGGCGCAGTGCGTAAAACACGTCGGTAATCGCCCGCTGATCCTGGATTACTTTTTTCAATAAGCGATTGCGCGAAGCTTCGATCAGGATTTGATGAAACTCGGTCTCGCAATCCACCCAGCGATCGAACTGGCTCGGCGTGGCGTGTTTCGCTTTACGCTCGATGATGGATGCCGTGATCTCGCGCAGTTCATCAATAATAAACTGCAGGTCTTCCAGTTGCGCTGGCGTGATATACAAGGCGGCTTCACCGGCGGCGAAACTTTCCAGCAGATCCCGTAGCACATAGAGTTCGTCCAGATCTTCCCGGCCGATCTCCCGCACAAACGCGCCCGAGCCCTGAATATGTTCCACGAGGCCCTCGGATGCCAGACGGCAGATGGCTTCACGGACGGGAATCGCACTCACGCCCAGTTCTGCCGCCAGTTTGCGGTTTACCAGTCGGGCACCAGGCGCAAGCACATTCTGCTCCATTTGCTGTTTGATATATTGATAGGAATGCTCAGTCAGATTTTTTGAGGTTTCTTCCATTGGTTTTCAATGCTGATCAGAATTCTCGATTGCGGTTATTTGTGACTCGTTAATATATCGTGATATATCATCCGCGTCAAGTTTCCAGATTTCGCAGAACAGACAAGTGTAACGAGATCATTCCGTTTCTGTGTCCACAGATTGTGAACGGGAATTGAATTGAGGGAAAGACCTGGCTGTTCAAATCTTTCCTTCAGGGAAGGTTTCAGTTGTATTTGTTGAAATGCTGCCTGCGATCAGATAATTACTTGTCCTTCAATTTTAGATCGGCCATGTAGATCGCGGTAATCGGTTTTCCCTGTTCGTCTTTTTCATGGCTGGAGTAATACGAGATCAGTCCGTGATCGGGTTCCAGCAGCAGAAATCCGGGGTAGGAATTATCGCCGCCACTCGGGAGCGACGCGAATTCGTGCAGTTGATCGTCCTGGAACCAGTAGAGCGACGTCACGTATTTGCCGTCTTTGCGCTGGCGACCGCCGACCAGATAGTGTTTGCCCCACTTCGCGAGCAGCGGGCCGCCGATGTAGCGATCAAGTTGTTTGCGGTCCCATTTTTCAAACGGGGGATGCGAGCGCATGACCCAGGCGGGGTTTGATCCGCTGCGGCCGATGGCCAGCAGGTCGCCGTTCTTTTCAAACAGGAACGCGGTTTCGTCCCCCTGTTTCTCATTAAACAGACTGGCGGTTTTCCAGACGAGGCCGTCGTCACTTTCCAGAATCGCCGTTTCGATCAGTTCCCGTCCCTGGTCATCTTTCTCAAAGTGATGAATGCGGCGGCCACACAGATAGGCTTTATCACCATAGGCGGCGGCCCGCCAGATGTAATGGCCGTAGGTTCCTTCCAGCATGATCGGTTTTGACCAGTTTGTGCCATCCGCTGTCCAGACGGCGTAACCCAGATGCTCGTTGATGGTTCTGGTTTTCGGAGCCGAATCGCCGCAGTACCAGGTGCCGGTATAGATAAACAGTTTGTCTTTGAAGATCAGAAAATGCGGGTCACGCACATCCCGCTTGGGGACCGAAAATTCCTCGACCTGCTTCCAGGTTTTGGTGTCATCGCTCTGCAGCACCAGGATCCGCGAGGTGGGAAACAGCATGTGGCCGCCCGGACAAGTTCGAAACGTCAGGTAGTATTTGCCTTGGAATTCAATCATATCGGTAAACGCGTTGTGCTCGCCGTTATCGAAGACTTTGCGGACGTTTGTGACTTCCACTTCGGGTAAAGCCGCGTTTTCGCCTGCGAACAGCGCTGAGCTACCCGGCAGACAGCAGATCAGGAACGCCGTCATTTGAATCAACGAGGGGGAGTATTTTTTCATGTTACTGAGCCTCAAAAATAAGTGATGTTTATCAATCAGCGGGATGTTTCCGGTTCCGGAATCAATAAGTATTTCAAGTGGGCACGCATTACGGAGCGGGCGCGTTCGACGTCGCGATCCTGAATCGCGCTGACCAGTTCAAAGTGCTGCCAGATGATGCGGTCGTTCACATCGTCTTCCAGCACGGGGGATTTTCTGGCGGGGTACGAATTTTCAAACAGCGCTGACAGCAACTTTTGCATGTCGGCGATCAGAGAGGAACCTGACATTTCCAGAATCAGCCCGTGAAACTGCCGCTCGACTTCAATGCGTTTTTTGCGATCCTTTTTTGTGTTTGCGATCAGTTTGAATTCTTCCGCGAGCGCTGCCAGCTGTTCGATTTGTTCCACGCTGGCATGTTTGACGGCCAGCTCCACCGCGCCGACTTCCAGCGCATAGCGGAACTGTGCCAGGTCTGCCAGCTTCTCTTCTGACCTTGCCAGTGAAGGCAGGCAGTTGGCCCAGACTTCGACCGGATCAGGATGCCGCACAATCAACCCCAGTCGCTTGCGCCCTTCCAGCAATCCCAGCGCACACAGGCGATTGACGGCTTCGCGGGCAATGCGCCGCGAAACGTGGTATTCTTCAGCCAGTTCGGCTTCAGTGAGAAAAAAATCGCCGTCTTTAAATTCGGCCGACTGAATCCGGTGGCGGATGCGTTCCGACAGGTTCATGGTCAGCGAACTCGGGGGCTCTTTGCTAATAAGTGTCATAATAGTGTGCTGTATTAGTGTAAATAGCTTGAAAAGTCATTTGAAACGAATATTATATGGCATTTAAGTGCGGTGTCAAATTCAGAGGCAAGAAATTTTAAATGACGATGTTGGCAGAACATGTATTCCATTCTGAGATCCTCGTGGCCGGCGGAGGGATGGCCGGCTGCTGCGCTGCGATTGCTGCGGCACGCGCGGGGGCAACGGTCATTTTGTGTCAGGATCGCAGTGTCTTAGGAGGCAATGCGTCGAGCGAAATTCGCATGCACATCGTCGGCGCGAACGGGACGGGGCGCTTTGATCGCGGCGCAGAATTAGAGACCGAGGCCCGCGAAGGAGGCATCATCGAAGAGTTGCGGCTGGAGAATTGCGTGAGGAATCCGCAGCGGTCGGCTTCGATGTTTGATCTCATTCTCTATGAGAAATGTCAAGCGGAACCGAATCTCACGCTGCTGCTCAATACGTGTGTGACGGCGGTCAAATTGAACGGCGATGAAATCGAGCAGGCGATTGCAGAACGACAGAGCACCGAAGATCGGTTTACGATTCACGCGGAGATCTTTATCGACTGCACCGGCGATGGTCGACTGGCGGCGGAAGCGGGTGCGCTGTTCATGGAAGGCCGCGAAGGAAAACAGCAGTTCAACGAAACACTGGCCCCGGAAGTCGCTGACAATCATCGTCTCGGTTCCACGATTCTGATGCAGGCCCGCCGTCACGAGCGGCCGATGCCATTCACCGCGCCGGAATGGGCGCGCAAATTCGACAAGCATGAATTGAAGCTGCGGCTTTACGCTACACCAGGTGAAGAGGAGCCGACGCATGAATACGGTTACTGGTGGGCCGAGTGGGGGGGCGTGCTGGATACGATCAAACAGAATGAAGCGATTCGGGATGAGCTGTTAGCCATCGTGCTGGGCATCTGGGATCACGTGAAGAACGGCCCGCCCGGAACGCCAGCGGGGGCAGATCCGTTTTCGGCGTCGCACTGGGCACTCGACTGGTTTGGTTTTCTGCCGGGCAAACGTGAGAGTCGGCGTTTCATCGGCCTGCATGTTCTCACCGAGCAGGATTTGCTCTCGTCACGCGATTTTCCTGATGCCATCGCGTATGGCGGCTGGTCGCTCGATCTGCATCCCCCCGAAGGCATCGACGCGCCGACGCTGGAACCCTGCACGCAGCATCCCGTGCCTTACCTTTATAATGTGCCCCTCGCGGCCTGTGTTTCTGCGAACCGAAGCAATCTGATGTTTGCAGGCCGGAATATTTCCGCGACGCATGTGGCCTTTTCTTCGACGCGCGTGATGGCGACCTGTGCGGTCATCGGGCAGGGTGTGGGAACCGCCGCTGCGATTGCGGTTCAGCAGAAATTGAAGCCAGCGGAAGTGATTTCGAGTGCGGCAGTGATGTCACAAATCCAGCAGCGGTTGTTGCGCGACGATGCGTATCTGGTGGGCGTAGTGAATCAGGATGAATTTGATCTGGCACGTGTTGCGCGGATTTCCGCGAGTAGTGAGCAACAGGGTTATGCAGCGATCAACGTAATTTCCGGACAGACGCGGAGCGTGCATGGTGCAGCGGGGGCACCGGAAGGGCGCGCTTTTTCCGGCGGTCATCGCTGGATGTCGGACCCGGCGAATGGTTTACCGGCGACGTTGTTGCTGGAATGGGAGACGCCGATTCGACCGCGTGAGATTCAATTGATTTTCGATACAGGCTTGCATCGGCACCTGACGCTCAGTCATCATGACGGTTACACATCTCGGATGATCTGGGGAGAGCCACAGCCGGAAACGGTGCGGGATTATTCGATTGACGTCTTTGATGGTTCTGAATGGAAAACGCTGAACACGGTCGTCGGGAATTTTCAACGTCGTCGAGTACATCGTGTGGAGTTGGGAAATTCTGTGAGTCAGTTACGTGTTGTGGTGACGGGTATGAACGGTGTGGACCATGCTCGGATTTGTGAAATTCGCGTTTATTGATTCTGATTTGTGAGCTGAGATAAGCACTGTCGGTCAAGCCGACAGTGGCACGCGGTGAGTCGATTAACATGGTTTACAAGCTGGTTTTAGACAAAAAATGAGCGGAATGGCGCTAGCCACCGGTAAGAATCACGAATGCAATTGGTGTGTTGAGAGGGATTTCACAAACACTGTCCGGCCTAAATAGAAAGCCGACATTGGCACGCGGTGAGTTTTATTCTGGTAGGATAACGTGATGTTTTCAGGTTGCTTTATGAAAAATCTGGTGTTTGCGGGGCTGGTGGTGGCACAGATCCTGGATATTGGTTTGGCCTGTTCTGCGGACTCCGAAACAGAGGCGACGAAGTTGGAAACGGTGGAACTTTTTCCGCGGATTGTTGCGGTTTCGTTTCACAGTGCGAGTTTAAACAAACGGAAACGCTGTGTGGTGGTGCTGCCCGTCGATTGGCAGCAGATCGAACCGGCAGACCGTCGCACGCTGGTCATGCTGCATGGTCGCGGTCGGCATGAGCTGTCGTTGATCGATGACAAGACGATTCGAAAACAATTACTTGATTCCGGTCTGTTCGTGATTCTGCCGGACGGCGATGATGGCTGGTATGTGAATTCGCCAGTGCGCAAGCCGGACGTTTATGCAACGTACCTGGAAGAAGTGTTGGCGGTGATCTCTCAAGAGTTTCAGTTACCAGCCAAACGGGAACAGTGGGCGATTGCCGGCTGGTCGATGGGGGGCTTTGGTTGTGTGAATTTTGCGGAACGGCATCCCGAACGGTTTGCCGCCGTCAGTTCGATCATTGGTCTGCTGGATTTTCCCCGCACGGGGTTACCAGCGGGGCAGTCGTACAAAGTTCCTGCTGAGCGGTTCGGCACCGATGAAACCGTCTGGGAACAATTCAATCCGCTTCGCAAAGCTGAGAAGCTGAAGGAAATGTCCGTATTAATCATCACTGCGGACGAAGCCTTTGACCGGACGATGAACGAACATTTTCGCGATCGACTGATCAAACTCAACCAGCCACAGACCTGGATCCTGCTCAAAGGCGGCCACACGTTTCCGGTCGTGAAGGAAGCGATGCCGCTTGTGTTGGCGTTTACGAAGAAAATTTTGCGAAAATCGCAGGGTGAATGAATCGGCCTGCCAATTCCTGGTTCATTTAGTAGCGGTCTTCGAAATCGTCTCGTTGTAAATTTCGGTTTCGATACCAGAGGCCGATGGAGAAGATGGTAACCACAGCAGCGAAGAAAAAAGTGATGAACGTTGCGAAAAATTTGATGGGTGGGCGCCTGGACTCTGGAATGGGGGGGCGGTACGAGGAGGTTGGACTTTGCGGTTCGCCGATGAAGGCAAATGATTCAAAAAGAGGATCCCAGTCGTCGCTCGCTTCAAATTGATCCTGAGGCATCTTTAGATAGAGCGTGTAGAGATACCCATTGGCGATAAAAGCCCGAGCCACTGTCGTTGCCTGATCTATCTTGAAGTGAAGAAAGTATTGGTAGCAGGGGACTTTTTGAAAAGTAAGCAAGTCTCCAACGGCAAGGTCTTCACTAACAAGAGTGGCAAGTTCTTGATTACTATAAGAGTCTTGAATTTGCTTGATTAAGGAATCATCAACTTTTGCACAGGCGGGGGCGTACTGGACGGCTAACACCAGACTGATGCCGGTTTCATTCTTCCACTCTGCCAGCAATCCCGGATACAGATCCGCTTTAGACCACGTAAAATCAGAGTCAGGTAGCGTGATCTGACAGGAGTATTCCGGGAATTCTTTGACACGCGTGGTTGTGTCCGGCTCTGTGTCGAGAGTACAACAGATTAAAGCGGTGAGTGAGAAGATCATCATCTACTTTCGGCGATTTTTTCTCTGATCCTACACAACTGGTTTTGAATTCGAAACACAAATCGGAGAAGTGTTTCTGATTTTATTTATGAATACTGACATCCAAACTGTTGTGAGTTCCGCCGTGGACTAATTGGGCTGATGTTTAACAAACATCGGATCGAATTGCAGGCACAGGAAAAACCGGTCTATGTGCTGGGATACCGTTTTCAATCATCGTACTGACTCTTTCCTGCTCGCTGCGCTCGGCCCGAAATGCATTCGGGCCCACCCGCTGACGGGTAATTTCCTGGTTACAAATCGAACTTGATGCCCTGTGCTAAGGGGAGTTCGGATGAGTAGTTGATCGTGTTTGTGGTCCGTCGCATGTAGGCTTTCCAGGAATCGGAGCCGGATTCGCGGCCGCCGCCGGTTTCTTTTTCGCCGCCGAATGCGCCGCCGATTTCCGCACCGCTGGGGCCGACGTTGACATTGGCGATGCCGCAATCGGAGCCGACGGGCGAGAGAAACCGTTCTGCTTCCTGGAGGTCACTGGTCATGATGGCGGACGACAAACCTTGTGGCACCTGATTGTGCATGTCGATGGCTTCTTCGAGTGTGCGATAACGCATGACATAGAGAATCGGGGCGAAGGTTTCCTGTTGGACGATTTCCGTCTGGCCGGGCATCTCGACAATCGCGGGATGCACGTAACAGCCGCCCGCGGGAACGTCTTTCTCGATCGGATTTCCGAAATGAATTTTGCCCCCCTGACTTTCTGCCGTGCTTAAGGCGTCCTGCATGGCGTCGAGAGATTTCTGATCGACGAGCGGGCCGACCAGGGTACCTTCGCTGAGCGGATTCCCGATGGGCAATCGCCGATAGGCATTTTTGAGTGATTCCAGCAGCTCGTCCGCGACCTTTTGGTGAACGATCAGACGGCGCAGGCTGGTACAACGTTGTCCGCATGTGCCGACGGCCGAGAACAACGCCGAGCGGACCGTCATTTCCAGATCCGCCGATTCGGTGACGATCATCGCGTTGTTGCCCCCCAGTTCCAGCAGGCTGCGTCCCAGGCGACTGGCGACCGTGGTGCCGACGGCGCGGCCCATGGGTACGGAACCCGTGGCCGAGATGAGAGGCAGATCATGATGTTCGGCGAGCGCTTTGCCGATTCCTGCGCGTCCGATGAGCAGGTTCGAAATGCCATCGGGGGCTTCGGGAAACTCGTTCACGACGTTGTTGACAATCTGCTGGCAGGCGATGGCGCACAGCGGCGTTTTTTCGGACGGTTTCCAGACGACCGTATCGCCGCAGACAAACGCGAGCATGGCGTTCCAGGCCCAGACTGCGACCGGGAAGTTAAACGCGCTGATGATTCCGACCGGTCCGAGGGGATGCCATTGCTCCATCAGCCGATGTCCGGGCCGTTCGCTGGCGATGGTTTTACCATAAAGCTGCCGGCTCAAGCCGACGGCGAAATCGCAGATATCGATCATCTCCTGCACTTCGCCCAGCGCTTCCTGTGTGATTTTGCCCGCTTCCCAACTGACGATGGCGGCGAGATCCGTTTTGTGCTGGCGTAAGTTTTCTCCCAGTAAACGCACGAATTCGCCGCGGCGGGGCGCGGGGACCTGCCGCCATTTCAGAAAGGCGTTTTGAGCCGTATCGACTGCCAGGCCGACATCGCCGAGCGTGGCTTCATGGAACGTGGCAAGCGTCTCTCCGTTGATGGGCGATGTGACCGACAGGACTTCGCCTGCGCCTGCCTGCCAGGTGTTTCCGACGGCGACCGCCGAGGGTTTCGCGGCGAGACCGATTCGATGTAATACTTGGTGTATGGGATGCGTCATGTTGCTGCTCACTTGATGAATGACGATGGTTCAGAGAGCAATTTCTCTGTGTCAAAATAACTTCCGAAGCGGTTGTTGATAAACAGTTCAAAGGGGATGTCTTCCTGCCGGATCAATCCCGTTCCGCTCAACTGGTTTTGTTGCACCAGATCGACGACGGCGCAGATGCCGGCGGCTGTGGTCAATTGAATCGCGCTCCATTGTTCTCCGTTGATTTCCTGGGCATACAATTTGCGCATGTCGCTCTTTTCTACAAACTGGCTGTTTCGATTGCCGGTGACCGTGCAAAACACAATCACGACGTCCTGAAATGTGATCGGAATCGCATTTTCCATCACATCTTTCAGGAGTTCACGACGGTCCGCCAGCCTCAGGTCGTGTAAGAGAAATTTCATGAACATGTGGTGGCCGGGGTAACGAATGGTTTTGTAATTCAATTCGCGCACCTGACCGTGCATGGTTTCGCATAAGGTGCCCAGTCCTCCGGATGTATTAAATGCCTCATAGACATTGCCATCCAATGTGAACTGTTCGAGTCCTTCCAGGGGGAGCTGGTTTCTGATTTTGCGTCCATGGATCACTTCGCAGGGATTGCAGTATTCGTTGATCAGTCCGTCGGTTGACCAGGTCAGGTTATATCCTAACGCGTTGGTCGGATGCTGCGGGAGTGCGCCGACACGCATGTGGACGGTGTCGATTTCGTCGAACCATTCCATGACGTGTTTCGATACAATGGTCACGAAACCGGGCGCCAGTCCGCACTGGGGCACGAATACCTGACCGGAAGCGGCATCGTCGGCGATTTCTTTGACGGCGGCTGTGGTCTGGCGGTCTTCGGTGAGATCGAAATAATTCACGCCCGCCTGCAGAGCGGCTCGTGCAACGCCCGGATTTTCGCGGAAACTCAAAGCGGAAATGACCGCGCTGCAGCCTTGCATCAGGTGGACTAACTGGTCGTGAGAGTCGGCATTGAGGACGTGCACTTCTGCGGAAGGAGCATGTTTCTGTATTCTGGTTAAGGCGGCGGGAACGCGGTCGGCAATGCGCAGCTGATAATCACCAGAGCATCTCAGCATCGTGGCGATCATTCGTCCGATTTTTCCCGCACCGATCAGTAAGATGGTTTGCGACATTTCGGGTCCTCCAGACAGAAATTCAAGATGTGCTATAATAGTAGAAAGACCTCTACCTCATTATATACGCTGGAATTGTCTTTTCTGATTGAGTTACTGTTTTGCCGGCATTTGTCGTATTAATAAGAGAAACGCCACTTGACTCTTGATCGAGCCAGGAAAGTATTAAGGTATAAGGGGATAAGGTATGACCAACGAACCACTTACAGCTTATAATTGGAAACGGTATCCGGAAACCGCCGACTTCGTAAAAGGGCGAATTGAGGCGTTTTGTAAACAATCGCCGCTGCTCGGAAAATTCGCCCAGGATCTGAATGGCAGGACGGGGACCCGGTTGCTCGACTGGGTGGACCATTTCGAACTGCACTGGTCGGAGGAACTGGAAGATACTCTGAGCCGTCTGGGTTATGAAGCGGTCAGCGGTTCGACGGTTCAACTGTACCAGCATCCGGCGGCGCATTTTCCGGCGATTCAAGCCAGCAGTTCAACGGGGGAGTCTGTTTATCTGCGCGTGGAGTCTGTGGTTGATTTTTTAGCCGTGCATCAATATTCGCTGCAACTGCCGATTGAAGGGGACTTCGGTTCCGCCGTGCGACACAGACTGGCCTTTCAGGAGAATGGGGTCGAGTTGCATGTGATTGAAAGACACGGCGTTCCCATCGAAGGCTCTGCAGCAGTGTTCCAGCCGGATCTGAAAGATCTGTTGTATCATAGCGAAACCTTTCGACTGCGCAACCGCGATTTTTCCGATGAGACGGCGGGTTTTGAACACACCGAATCATTGATCAAAGCAGCGATTGAGGATCTGGGGGTCGACCGCACGTGCGATCTGTTTTTCTTTGCAGAACGTGCGTACTGGCAGCAGCGAAATGAAGTTGCCCGCATTCAGAAGGCCCGGCAGGATTCGATGGGTCTGGGCTGGGCGAATCACGATCATCATACGTTTCGCTCGAGTCGCAACCATTTTTGGCGTTTGATTTCGGTTTTGGAATTACTGGGTTTTCAGCTTCGCGAACGTTTTTATGCGGGCAAAGAAGCGGGCTGGGGCGCTCAGGTGCTGGAACATCGGACAACGGGCGTTGTGATCTTTGCCGATGTGGATCTGGCGCCGGAAGAAGTCGCTCAGGATTTTGCCCACGAACCGCTGCCGCACATTTCCGAACTGGGAACGGTAGGACTCTGGTGCCGTTTGCATGGCGAGGCATTTCTGCAGGCGGGCATGCATCACCTCGAATGTCAGTTCGACTTTGATGCAGCACGGGATCAACTGGCGGAAGAAAATGCCGTGAAAACGATGAAACCGTTTACCGATCTGCCGCATCTCCGGCAGGCGTTTACGGCGGGAGAAATCTGGCCGGTGAAAGAAGAGCGGCTTCAATCACTGCTGAAGGACGGTTTGATTACCGCCGAAGAAGCGGACAAATTCCGTACCAAGGGGGCGATCGGCTCGCACCTGGAAATCCTGCAGCGGGAAGAAGGCTTCAAAGGCTTCAATCAGACGGGCATCAATGACATTATTCTGGAGACGAATCCGCTGAAGATGCAGCAGAAGTAAACCTCACTGAGAGTGTGTCTGCGACGTTTATCGATTTTGTGCCCAGATTTGTTCCATGTGGGGCAGGGGGCCGTCGGGGTTGGTTGATTCGGCCCAGCCGAAGCCCCCTTGATGTTGTTTGAGCTCCCAGCCATTCTGCGCGCAATACGCTTTGAGTTCCTGTTCGTCGGGAAAACGCGCCAACAGGATTTTTTCGCGCCGGTCCACAACCAGTACCGTCGGCACGGAAGCGAACTGCAGGCGGTAGAGCGCCGCCGGATCGAACCGGTTTGTGACGAACGTGGCCTGGGACACCTGCGGGAAGTGGATCGCGGAGAGTTGCTGTTCCTCTGTCGTCAGCGACTCGTTGGGAAAATCCCAGGGGAAGGTTTTGCTGCGAATTTGCGATTCACAGAGCAGCAGCGCCAGCAGCGACAGGCTTAAAACGGCATTCCGCAGAAAGCCGCCCGATCGGGAAAGCTCTAAGGGAGAACTTTTTGAATTCACGGGTGCCGCGGAGAAGGTAAAACCGAGCAGACAAACGGCGGCCGGCGCGACGTGGATTAACAGCCGATTCATCGAAGTCGAAACGTGCCAATACGGATTGTACGGGGTCAGCAGATAAACACCGTAATAACCGGCGAGTTGAAAACCAAGCGCCAGCAGCATCCACGGGAAAGTTTTTCCTCTGCGCAATAGTGTGAGCGTCAGCAGGACGGGAATCGCCCAGAGCAGAATGCCTGCGGTTTTCCAGGCGCACATTTCGTTCCAGAGCTGGACCCAGATCAGTTGATGTCTTTGCCAGTCTTCGGCCTGATCGAGCCGCACCAGCAGGCCGTACGGATTAAAAAACACGTCGGGCTGCAGCACCAGACTGATTTCGAACGCCCGCTGCGGCTCGATCAGATCGTTGGGGGGCGCCAGGCTGAGTTTGAACCAGATCAGAAAACAGAGGGGGATCACAGCGCCTTGAAGTATTGCTGAGAGAAGGGCGCGTCGGGAGAAACGCGGCGTTTGTTTAGGTTCAGGAGTAGACAGGAATACTTTGAGAAATTGCAGCAACAGCAAAGCGCCGAAGAA
>NZ_CALFPF010000172.1 GCF_937919775.1 uncultured Gimesia sp. | reverse complement strand
TCGTTTCTCTCACAGATGTTACGTAATCCATTTTGTATAATTCACAAAAACAGATTAAGAAAATAACTGAAAACAGATTTGACTTTTTGAACACGCGCGTCGTGAAAAACAGAACATGAATTTGTTTTACTTTTTTCCTTCAGCCCGTTTGCGACGAAAAAATTCCTGCAGAATATTACGACACTCATCCTGCATCACGCCACTGATCACAGTGCTTTGATGATTCAGTCGCGGATCGTTTGTAATCTGAAACAACGAGTGACAGGCGCCTGCTTTTTCATCGCGCGTGCCGTATATCACCAGGGGTAAACGCGATTGAATAATCGCACCGGCACACATCGGACACGGCTCCAGCGTGACATACATCACACAGTCCGACAAGCGCCACGAACCCAGCGATTCCGCTGCCTGCGTGATCGCAATCATCTCGGCATGTGCCGTCGGATCGTTCAACGTTTCCCGCTGATTATGGGCGGCCGCGATCAGCCGATCCTGATACACAATCACCGCACCCACCGGAACTTCATCCTCTTCAAACGCCGCGCGTGCCTCAGCAAAAGCATAACGCATCCAGTGTGTATGCAACTGTAATAATTCCCGGTCGCCGGGAGAAAAATCTGGTTCGTCAGGTCGATTAATCATCTCAATGACATTTCGTCAGGTACGTTTAGTAAAGAAAAAATAATAATCAGTTCCGCACAAGATAAACCAGATCCGTCCGGAAAGAAAGTCGTGCTGAAATTTATCCTGTCGGCAGAGTTTTAACACTTAAACGACCAGAGGCAAGTGAACCTCGTTCCTTAAAATGACTTACCGCCAGAGATTTCGACGACAATAGCATTCCGTCAGTCTTTCTGTCTACAATAGGAGTTGCAGTGAATCACTCAGAAATTCAATCGTCTCAGCTCAAGGTAAATTCTCATGCGCGGAATCGTGATCTGTTTATCCACTCTCCTGGTCATCGGATTTCTGGTGATTTCCTCTCAAAACAGCAGCTCACAAAATGAATCGTCGCCGGTTCCAGCCACGCCGACACCGACCGTGAAATCGTTTGGTGCGACCGGTGATGGAACCACCGATGATACGGCCGCCATCCAGCGCGCCGTCGATTCCCGACAGGGATCAATTTCCTTTCCCAAAGGCGTCTATCGCATCACAAAAACCATCAGCGTCGACCTGGAAAAGCTCGGTCCGACCTCAGTCAGTTCCGATGGAACCGCCACGATCATCATGGCCGGCGCGGGTCCCGCCTTCCGGTTCATCGGCACGCATGAGGGAACCGCCAGTCCGGACACCGTGAAAGAAAATGTCTGGCTGAATCAGCGATCCCCGCTCGTTGACGGTCTGGAAATTGTCGGCGACCACCCGGAAGCCTGCGGCATCGAAGCCACGGGTACGATGCAGATTACACTCACACGACTCACCATCCGCCGCGCACTTCACGGCATTCACTTTGTCAAACGCAACCGGAATCTGATTGTTTCCAACTGTCATATTTATCAGAACCGCGGCGCGGGCATCTTTTACGATCACGTCAACATTCATCAGTCCAATATCGTCGGCTGTCACATTTCCTACAATGCCGGCGGCGGCGTGGTGGTTCGCAAAGGAGACATTCGCAACATTCAGATCGGCACATGCGATATTGAAGGTAACATGGGGGATGAAAATTCCGAACCGACGGCGAATGTGCTGATCGATTCCGAAGATGCGTCAGTCGGAGAGATCGCTATCGTCGGCTGCACGATTCAGCACGATCACTTTGCGCCCGGCTCCGCCAACATCCGCATCAACGAACACGCGCGCATCAGACCGCATTCAGAAGAATACCGCGACGGCAACATCACCATCGCCGACAATGTCCTGTCCGACGTGCAGACCAACATTGAGATCACCAGCGCCCGCGGCGTGACCGTTACCGGCAATACCATGTGGAAAGGCTACACACATAATATTCGCATCGACGACTGCCGGAATATTCTCGTTTCCAATAACGTACTGGATCGCAATCCCCGCTATCATTATGGCGATGGCAGCACCGCGAAAGTCGGCATGCTGTTGACCAACTGCGACGGCTGCACGATCAGCGGCAACCACATTAATGGAACCGGCAATGAAACGGCGGCACTCGAAATTCGCGATTCCCGCCGCATGAATGTCACTAACTGCACGATTCTCGATTTTTCAACCATTGGCTTGCTGCTGAACAACGTTTCCGACAGCCGCGTCTCGGATTGTCTGATTCAAAGCGATCTGCCGAACAGCGAAAATGCGCACTCGATCCAAGTCAGCGGCGGCAAAGACAATCAGATCGTGGATAATCTGTTCAAAAAGTAGTCGTCGTCCGCATACCAGAGCCCGATTCCAGACTTCCCAATCGTATCAGCAATCAATGATCCGTGCCTGCTGTGGCAGTTTGACACAGATCAGCCTGCTGCTATGATAAACGATCTCTGCCTTATTAATAACTGGTCTCATTTCCAGAGGGAACTGACCGTTCCTGCGGTTTATTATTCAGTCGCTCAAGGAGTCTATTCATGTCCCAGCTGTCACGTCGTCACTTCCTGAAAAAATCGGTCTTCGGTGGGTTGTTCATGGGACTGAGCGCCAAAAGCTATCGCTCCACCTTCGCGGCGGTGCCGCCCAGCGAACGAGTTCGAATCGGCATGATCGGCGTCGGCAATCAGGGTGGCCCGCGCAACAACATGAAGTACTTCCTGAATAATATTGAAGCACTTTGCGACCTGGATCAAAACTATCTCGCAGAAGCAGACGCGTTTCTTAAGAAAAACGCGAATAAGTCAGCAGTGATGACCGACGATTATCGGCGACTGCTCGATTCCAAAGACCTCGACGCCGTCGTCGTGACGGTTCCCGACCAGTGGCATGCCAAGATGACTGTCGAAGCCTGTCGCGCCGGCAAAGACGTTTATTGCGAAAAACCACTCACTCTGGTTGTGAACGAAGGCCCCGTCATGATTGATGCGGCCCGCAAACACAACCGGGTCGTTCAGACAGGGACCATGCAACGCAGCGGAAAGGAATTCATCCTGGCAGTACAACTGGTGCAGTCAGGGTTACTCGGTAAGGTACATACCGTGAACGTGACACTGCCCGGGCCAAACTGGATCGCGCGGGCTGGCAAACCAGTTCCCGACAGTGCGCCTCCGCAAGGCTTTGACTTCGATCGCTGGCTGGGACCGGCTCCCGAGCGACCTTACAACAAAAATCGAGTGCACTACCTGTTCCGCTTCTTCTGGGATTACAGCGGCGGCCAGCAGACAAACTTTGGTGCCCACCATCTGGATATTGCGCAATGGGGACTGGGCATGGACGATAGCGGCCCCGTTAGTGCGGAAGGTTCGGCTGTCTTTAATCCCGATGGCTGGTATGAAACGCCAGACTCAACCGATATCAAATACACTTATGACAACGGCGTTGTTCTCAATTGTCGACAAGTGCCCGACACGAAGAGCAATAAACAGGGGACCGAATTCGTCGGCGAAAAGGGCAGCCTGTTCGTTTATCGCGGTGGCATTATTGCCAACCCACCTGAGCTGCTGAAATCAGTCGAAGTGCCACGCATTGACAATCGGGATGCGAACATCGCACACGTCAACAATTTCTTTGACTGCATCAAGACACGCAAAAAACCGGCCGCCGACATCAGTATCGGACACCGTTCCGCGACCGTTTGTCACCTCGGTAACATTGCTGTGCGCACGGGAAAGAAAATCCAATGGGATCCCAAACAGGAAACCATCGTGGGTGATTCCGAAACAGCCAAATGGCTCTCGAAAGAATATCGCAAACCATACGAACTGGCGTAAGGCAAAGGCGTTCGGTAGCAACTGAGACTGATACCGTTTTTCATTGGGGTAGAAAGGTCTTCACGCCAGTTGCAACAGCACTGTCGGGCAAGCCGAACAGTAGCACACGCCAGCGTCATCTTGCAGAAACATTGATTATCCTTGATCACTCTTTTTTCGTGTTTTTCGTGGTAGTAAAAAAGAATAGATCACGTCAGCGTGTGGCACTGCTGGCTTGCCAACAGTGAATATATTAACGCACCGAAATCAAAATGTAGGGGGAGACCCATGTGTCTCCCCGCGGTATCGACGTGCTTTTCTGAAGGGACACCGAACGTTTTTACTGGTCCCGATAAAAGAATGAATCAGTTTTGCATCTCACAAGGCGGGTTGGCACACAGACCAACCCCTACTTTGACTTGACCGTTCTGTTGATACAAGCCAGCCTGTGTTCGCTGCCTCCGTCTGAAAACAAAATAACCACCCTACAGCGAAATTTCACACCATCACAAATTTCTTAACTTTCTTCAGTAGCCACCTGTTGGGGATTCTGGTTAAATAAAAAGAGACCGTTTCCTCACGTTTCCTACCCCCCGATTGAAATCGAGTTTTCGCCATGAACATGCTCGCCATTTGCCTGAAGACAGTCACACTTTCACTCCTGTTATTCATCCCGACAGTTCATTTCGCCGCTGAAACGCCGCAGGTCAAAGTCGGCTTTGCGGAACGGGACATCACCCCCGAGATCGGCATGGAACAGCCCGGCGGTTATGGGAAATCGTTTCATCGCTCCTTTCACGACCCCTGTAAAACGCGGGCGGCCGTGTTTGATAACGGCACGAATGTGGTCGCCGTTGTGAGTCTCGATGCGCTGTTTATTCGTCGCGTCACCGTGGATGAAATTCGTAAACGGGTCGAAGCCAAATGCAAGATCCCGGCGAATTCGATTCTCCTGCACGCAACGCATTCACACTCTTCAGGGCCGATGGGCATGATTCTGCCCGGCGAATACGACCACGCGTCTGACTTCGTGAAAGATCTGGCGTACGAAAAATCATCCACAGCAGACACCGCTTACTTGGAAACCGTCGTGGATCAAAGTGTGGAAGCGATCTGCGAAGCGTATAAAAAACGAAACGCCTCTCAGTGCGGCGCCGGTGTGGGCATTGAAGAACAGGTCGCCTTCAACCGTCGCTTCTTCATGCGGAACGGTTTGACGTTCACGCACCCGCGGCCCGGCAATCCCGATATCGTGAAACCCGCCGGTCCCGTTGATCCCGAAGTGGGCGTGATCGGCGTGTGGGATGAGCAGGGAGAACTCAAAGGCTGCATCGTGAATTTCGTCTGCCATGCCACCACAAATCCCGGCGGCATTTCAGCGAACTACATTTATTATGTCGAACAGGTCATTCGCGGCGTGTTCGGGAAAGATGCGATTGTCGTCTTCCTGGCAGGCGCTTCGGGCGATGTGACGCAGGTGGATAATCTTTCGCCCTTTGATCGACGTCCGAGTGAAGAATCGGCCCGTTTTGTCGGCGGTCGTGTCGGCGCGGAAGCCGTCAAAGTCCTGCTCTCGATGCCCCGCGGCAACTTTGAAACCATCGCCAGCAAAACGAAGATGCTGGAGATTCCCCGTCGCAAACCAACGCCCGAACATGTCAAAGAAGCGCTTGAAACAGTGAAAGCGGGACCTGCCAAATCCAACGCGACAGACTGGGTCTTTGCCAAAGAAACCGTGCTGCTCGATGCCCGTCTGCAAAAAGAACCGGTGGCCGATGTCGAAGTGCAGGCGGTGCAACTCGGCCCGGTGGTCTTATTAACAGACCCGGCGGAATTTTTCTGCCAGCTCGGATTGGACATCAAAGCGGGGAGTCCGTTTCCAATCACGTTCCCCGTGTCACTGGCGAACGGCTGCGTCGGTTATGTCCCGACGAAAGAAGCCTTCGACAAAAACGGCGGCGGTTATGAAACCCGTCTGACCGGTTACAGTAATCTGATCATCACCGCCGGCCCGCAAATGGTCGACGCAGCCATCGAACTCTCAAAACAGTTAACGCCCGATAAAGTACCGCAACGCGCGGCAGCTCCTGTGTTCAAGAATGATCCCTGGGCGTACGGAAGTTTGCCGCCACAGGTGGATTAGTTTAAGTCGAGTTTTTTACTACCACGAAAAGCTCGAAATCACACGAAATGTCAGAGAAGGCGACTCATGATGTGCCACTTACATTGATTGTCAGCCAATGATCTGTTTCACTTTAACCTGAACTTTGAGTACGGAATCTGGAGGAATCAGATCGGGCACGCCGAGTTCGCCATATGCCAGATGGGGTGGAATTGTTAATTCACGAATTTCGCCACACCGCATCCCAAGAACTCCATAGCGAATTCCTGCAATCATATTTCTGTCATGATATGAGATTTCACAATCGGAGATTTGTCGAATCAGTTGCCCCTTGTTTAACCTGATGATCATCGATGCCCGGCACGAATTCTCTTCATTGAGAGTGGACTCCGTGTTTCGTGTGCGAATAATTTTGTATTTGACATTTTTGACTGTCGGCATATCAACCTCGTGAATTACAAAACGTGAGCGAAAAGAATCCGTGAGGAGCGAGGGTCGGCTTCGCTCCTTATTTTACCACTCGCGCCATTCATCAACCAGAGGTTCATCCGGAGAATCATGCGACCCCAGGCCGCAGGCGTGCACAATTGCCTCGAATTCGTCGCAGATGTCTTCACGCTCAAGAGTCGCAATGAAATCCTGATCTCCATTCAGTGAATTGAACGATTCGATACATTTCTCCAGAACTTGAAGCCGCTCTTCTTCGCTCGCTGCTTTACTAAGTTCGATCAATTCATGCACTGTGTCGGCCATGATCTTGCGGGATGCCTTCAGTGTTTTTTCGGAAGATGTTCCCAATGGGGAAAGAACGTATGCTTCGCAAGATCCTTCAGTTTGACCTGTTTTAAGTGCTTTTGACGTTTGTTCTCGTTCTGTGCTGTCAGATTGGCCTGCTGCTCCTTTTTGGCAGCATCTTCCGCGAGTACAGCGTCACGTTCATGATCCCACCTCCACTGCATCATAGGCTGGATTTGAATTGATCCCCATGAACTGAATGTAAGACATTCTCTGGAAGCTTCCTCGTCTGTTGGTAGGATCTTGCCGATCGGAATAAACGTATCGGGAAGCGGATCATCAATCCATCCGATTTCATCCTTGTTAGCCCATGAGTGATGTGTGAGTTTCAGAATCGGCCTGAGTTCCGGATCATCCACTGCAGGCACTTCAGAGCCGATCCAGGCGGAACAGACCACCAGGACCGCAGCGAATTTGGGTTCGTCTCGGTTCACGCTCTCACTGAGCACGCGGCACACACAGAACCGTCCATCTTCCAGCGGAAACGCAAACGCATCTCCCGTGGCAGGCAGCGCGACTTTCTTTTTACGTCCCATTCGTTTGCTCTCATCCATTAAAACGCATTGTTTATTGATGATGACTTTCACGTGTGATAAGTTGTCAGAAACGTGAAAGCAATTTGAGTCTAAAATTAATTCATAATCAAGAAAAATGATCCCCACAATGAATTTTTCCTGTTGATTTATCCGTGTTGGTTCGCGTGAATCAAAAGCCACCGGGGGTGGGCCTGAATGCAATTCGGGCCGAGCGCAGCGAGCAGGAGGTGGCAGGGAAAATGTACAACGTCTCCTGATACTTTCTTTTTTACTACCACGAAAAGCACGAAAACACACGAAAATCAAAAACGGCGCCTGGCGCCGTGCCGCTCACTTGGGGCTGATTTTAATATGGAATCACTCGCCCACAAACAAAAACTGGACGGCGTCGGCGATGACATATTTGCCGTCGGTCCCTTCGTTGGAGATTTTGACCCAGCCCGATTTGCCGGCGTTGAAACGAAACACGCCCAGCGAACGGAATAATTTCTGATGCTCGGGGATCTGCTGCTGGTTGATGCGGATCGTTTTTTCGCCGTCGGCATGATGAATGGTAACCGGCGTATTCGTCGAACGGCGGATATTATAGCAGTGCGAAAGCCGAACTTCGTAGCGGCCTGCCTGCGGCAGTTCTGGAATAAAGATGACGGCTTTCTCCCCCTTCCCTGTTTTCCGATCGTGCAGATAACCGAGACCCACGTACGGCGGCGTATGCGTGGAATACTGCCAGACGCCGATCAGTTTCGCTTCCGTTTCATCGACGACGATCCCTTTTAGCTTCGCGGGATCAGCCACGATGAACGGAACGAGTTCCGGTTTGTCGACTTCGCCGGGGGGATGGGTGTTGGCGACGGCATCCGGATGTGGTTTTCGCCTGGGAGCCGGATCCTTCGCAGAGACGTGTCCCTGTGAGAAAAACATCAACGCCAGGACGAGCATCACGGCGGGAATATGTTGCATGATCATGCTTCCTGTGAGCGGTATGGCGCTAGCCGCCGGTAAATCAAGTTACAGTTTTCACACTACCGGCGGCTAGCGCCGTACCGCTCATTTTTATCGAGACTATTTCTACCGGGATCCTGATTGTACCTGCCCGCAGTGGCACGCGGACGCTTTCTCCGCCGCCTTCGCGAGCGGATCACGTTCAAAATCATTACACCATCGGAAGTGGCATCAGGACGTTGGGTTCCGGTTTTGCTTCCGGGGTTTCTTCTGCCAGTACGGATTCGCAGAAGAACTTCAGCAGTTGTTTGAAATCTTCGTTCTCGACACTTTCAGCCAGATCTTCGGCCCGTGCCCGCGATTTATCGACCAGGGCTTCGGCTTTCGTGAAGACGTCGCAGTCCTGATAGATTTTGCGTAAGCGGCCGATCCGCATGCCGTCGGAAGGATTGCCTTGCAAAATATCCTTGAGATCGGCAGTCTGCTGTTCGTCGGCGGTCTGTAATGCCAACGCTAACAGTAATGTGGGCCGCATTGCGAGGGCATCCTGTCCGGTGATCAGTTTGTTATTGTCATCGCCGCGCCAGTCTTTGAGGTCGTTCAGAATCTGGAAACCGACGCCGATATGCCGGGAGAACGACGAGATCAGCGTTTCATACTGGCCGACGGAACCGGTCATGCGAATGCCCGCATACAAGGCGGCTTCGAACGCGGGTGAGGTCTTCAGAGCGTAAATCTGTAACGCGTCGAGCGGTGCGAGTTCGAACGACTGGCTGTCCTGCCAGGCCATTTCGGCGCCCTGCCCTTCGCAGAGTTTGATATGCGCGGCTGCCATTTTTTCCACCAAATCCGCGGCGGCTTCGGCACCGATGTCGGCCCGGGCTTCATTCAACAGACGATAGCCAATCCCGATCAGATAGTCGCCCAGATTGATGGCCATGCCGGTGCCGTGCTGGCGGTGTAAGGTTTCCTGCCCGTAACGGTATTGATCGTCGTCTTCGATGTCATCGTGAATCAGCGAGGCCTTGTGGAAGACTTCAATCGCCATTGCTGCCTTCTGCACGCCCAGTGGATAAGTCGGTCCGGCTTCTGCATCGTCCGTTGATGTCTGATCTTTGATCAAGGCGTCGTAAGCGGCCAGTGTGATAAAGGGGCGAAAACGTTTGCCGCCATGTTTCAGCCAGTCGTAGGCGATGGCTTCGGTTTTGCCGAGGGGTGTCTGGGCGGCGGCTTCAGTTTTGGTTCGCAGCGGGGGCAGAATCTGATCGAAGTTTTCTTCGAACAGGGAATTCGCGGCCCGCATGGTGGGAAGATAACTGCGAGTCAGCGGCTCTTCCAGCGGACGATAATCTTCCAGGACTTCCCAGATCCAGGGTTCGTCCATTTTGGTGTTTTTGCAGTCACCGGAATGCAACGGCACCGCATACGAGGGGACGCCGGCAATCAGCACTTTATCGATGGATTTTTCCAGCACGTTCAAGCAGGCGACGCCTAAAATCCCGTCGACGTAACCGCCGATGATAATCTTGAGCACCACCGGCGAACCTTCTGCCACGAGTACTTTATAACCGAGTTTTTCCGCTCTGACTTTGTAGTCGGCAATCGAGCAGGCGCCGCACTTTTCACAATCGAGCCCGAACTCGTCGTATTCGGCCGGACAACCTTCGGCATGTTTCAGGCAGTGCGGCAGCAGGAGTAAGCGTCGCTCGAAGGGAATCGCCAGGAACTGACGTTTCCAGAAGAAGTTGCCGATGAGGACCATCATGAAACCCAGGAATTTTTCCGGCTGATTCATCTGCTCCAGCAGTTCGCGCGACCATTTTTCCAGAGTCGATTTCGTAAACGGGTTGGCGCAATCGAGATGTTCCACGAACTTTTCCGCTTCGGCTTTCATCTCTTCGCGCAGTGCGAGCGTTTCCGGAACCGCTTTGAGGTGGCTGGTGCTCTGACGTTTTCTTTTGACCGGTTTGGTCTCTTCGGAAGCACGATCTGCAGACTTCGCCGCGCGAGAGACGATTTGATCTTCCGAATTTTCCTGGTCTAAAGGCGCAATGGACACGGAACACTCCTCTATGTAAGTAACTCAATCGAGCGATGATTCAATTTTTGAATACAAAATCTGTCTGGGGTCTGCGGGGGGATCTAGTTTTCTTCAACGCTCATTATACGGTAATCCTCTTCCTCAAGCGACAATCTTAAATTGGCATCCGCACATTTTTTCAAAACCATTTTCGCTCGATGCAGGGCGGAAACAGTAAAGATAATTGGATAAAGTTGTTCGAAATACCATAATTTGGCGAAGTAGAAGCCAATTGGCGTGGATTCGGTAAATCTGCCGATTTCCACCTGTTCCAGTAACCAGTTCAGCCCCGCAATCATGACCGGGCTGTCATGATCGACGCCGACATGCAGTAAGACATCCACGGCCAGCGCGGTTTCTTCGACGCTGGACAAAGCCCCCGCATCCCCGCCCCAGCCGCCATCCTCATTCTGAACGGTTTTCAGAAATTCAATCGCCTGTTCCGCTTCTGACGAGCCGCAGCGTTCGGCAGTCGCATAAGCGGCTAAAACGCGGGCCGTCCCATAGACGGGGTTTTCGTCATTTTTGATATGCTGGTTACCAAACCAGAGCGGCAGCCACGAACCGTCGGCCCGCTGCACAGCGGCCAGATAACGGAACGAACGCGCGATGGCGCGTTCTGCCCGCTTTCGCAGTGATACTTCTTCTGCCAGTGATTCTGTTGCGAGCCAGGCCTGCAGCGCACGAATGACATGCGCGGAAATGTCGGCGGCACTCTGATCGAAGGGGAGCGTGCCCCAGCCGCGACAAAAGGTCGGCCAGCCACCATTGCTGTTCTGCAGATCGAGCAACCACTGTACGCCGTTGCGGAGCGCGGTGCGCACTTCGGGGGAGAGTTCGGTTTCGGCCGCCTCTGATTTCAGATTCAACAGCGCCAGAATCGCGCCGGGGGTATCGTCGGCATCGGGCACGCCGCCGGGCAGATCGGTCCAGGCCCAGCCCCCCGGTTCTGCAGACGTGTAGGGATGCAGCTCTTTGTATTGCTGCTGTAATAACCAGTCGCGAATCGGAGCCTTTTCAAATTCGGAGAGCGTCCCCTGAATGGCATTCACCGACAGCGTGGTCGTCCAGGTTGCCAGATTGGTATCGATGGGCCAACTGCCGTCCGGCCGGACAGAGGCGAGCAGAAACTCCAGCCCCTTTTTGACGACCGGATGATCGACAAGTCCCATACCGGCCAGACTCATCGTGACAAAACTGGTCAGCGGGGCCGCTTCCAGGAATCCGCCGTTCGAGGGCTGAATGGAAATCAGTTTTTTGAGGCTCTTCTGAATCGACAGATTTCGAATGACGCGCAGCAGTGGATTTTTCGGTTTGCAGAAGTGGTGCCGCACCTGGCCAATGGCAATCAGCGCGGGGAGCGCGTAACTGACGACGGGCAGACGTACTGCTTTATAGAAATTCGCAGGCAGACAGGAGAGTTCAAACGGGAGCGCGGGAATGGTGTCCCATTTGACTAATCGCGCCAGCGCACAATGTGTGAGGATCGGCACTGAAAAGGTTTTGTCTTTTCCGTAGCGGGCGATCACCGCTTCGACGCCGCCGCTGCGGTCGATGTACTGTTTTGCATTCACCGTGATGGAGGAATAATTGATCGCGTTCCGCGTCGCGTGAAACACGGCGTGGCAGAGCATGCTGGTCGAGATATTGCTGATGCTTTTGATGGTATCGCCCCAGCCGCCATCTTCGTTTTGATGGGTGGCCAGCCAGTGAATACCCTGTTTGATATACGAATCGAGTGAATGATCGTCGGCAGGTCGGTGGCGGCGAATCATCTCCAGTGCCATCACCGCCGTTGCGGTGGAGAGTGCCGAGGTGGAAAGTTCTCCTTCCCAGTGACCGGCGGCGTTTCGTGCAGAAAGCAATTCCGCACGTGCCCGCTGATAACCTTCCTGAACTCTCTGGTGGGAGACTGTTTCACTCATTCGGGAATCTTACTTGTCAGAGTGGCTTTGTTATTAAATCGAACGCCTATAACTCCATCGCATCCAGGCTGTCGATCAGATCATCCAGTTCATCACTCGTTGACTGTGAAACTTTCAAGCGACTGGGAATGCCCACGGATAAACCCACTGCGTCCCGCCCTTCGGCGACCAGTTCCACATCACGTTCTCTCGCCGCCATTTCCAGTGCATCGGGCGCACCGAACAATTTGGAGAGATCAATCTTCAAGCCGGCCACTTCACCATCCGCACCGGCAATGCCCGGCGTTTTGTGGCCGGGGAAGATAATCGCATTTTCGGGACAGACACGACTGCAGGCAGGACAACCTTTTTTGCAGCTGTCCTGTTCTTCGACCAGAACCTGTCCCCCCTGATCCACGCCGTACACGCCGAACAGACAGAAATCGATACACTCCATGCAATTCGTACACAGACCGTAATCAATGACCGGATACCAGCGACGTTTGGTCGGTTCCAACTGGTCTGCTTCGTCCGCACTTCCGTTATTTTTCTGACTGCTCAGGATCTCCAGCGGCTTCAAATACTTTTCGAGCTGCGCCGGCTTGGGGCTTTGCTGAATCAGATTGCCCAGTTGAAACGTCTGCACCTGAGAATCTCTGGCGAGCCGTCTGATTTCTGTCAGGTAGTCAGCGGGACTGGAACTGACCCGTAAATCAATCGAATATATTTTTCGATCGGGAATACTCTTCTGTCGCTCCGGGTTTTCATAGGGAACGGACTTGCTGTCGGATGCTTCCGGCTCTTCCTCTGCTTCGTCGACTTCTTCTTTGAGCAGCACCAGCCCTTCCCGGCCGCGCACGTCCAGTCGGTCGAGGACCCAGTGACTCGCGCGCGGATACAGCCACGACAGCACCACCACATCGCCGCGGATTGCCTGCAGAAACAGTGTCCCCGTATGGTCGGCTGAAAGATCGTACAGATGAGGCACCAGCGAGACTTCGAGATCGGCTTCCATCAGCAGTGCCGCTGCCAGCGATTCTTCCAGCTCACGTTTGGCGGGATTTTTCCCCTGCGCCTGCGAGATCACCACGGTCAATTTTTTGTCAGCCATTCCGAAAACCTTTTCAACGCTAAACTAAAACGGCTCACCGTTTTGTTCTACCTTAGAACGGCTCACCGTTTTGTTCTATCTTAGAACGGCTCACCGTTTTGCTCTATCTGAGAAC
>NZ_CALFPF010000171.1 GCF_937919775.1 uncultured Gimesia sp. | reverse complement strand
CCGATTGTGGATAGCGTTTGCGCAATCCCGCCACGAAATAAATCGCGAAACCAATCGCAAACAAAATATAGAGAATTGGTTTTGGAAACTCGGGAATGAATTCCAGATAAAACAGTGATTGCATCAGCAGCGTGCCCCCTGCTGCTGCAACAGGCATCGAAATGGCATCAGACATCCGCAACGACAAAAACGGCCGTGCCTGACGCCGTTCTGCCTCATACACGACTAACGCAATCAGGATACCCAGGAAGACACTGCTCCCTGCAGTGATCAGAAATGAAAACGGAGCATGCGCTTCGGAAAACAGAATCATTCCGCACAGGAAAAACCAGGCGTGAACAACCGGCATCATGACTCGCGGGTCTGTCTCACCGGTGGGTTGGGTTTCTGCAGGCGGAACCGTTGTGTTCTGTCGGGGAGGCCTCAACAGTTTCCTCTCAATCGCAGGTATCATCCCCGGTTGTTGCACAATCGCCAGATGTGTTCCCAGTAATTCGGCAACTTCGCTTGCAGTCTGAAAACGATCAGCCGGCCGCTTTTCCAGCAGACAGTCGATAATTTCAATCAACCAGTCCGGAATTTCTTCGTTGACATCCTGAATCGGCCGTGGTGTATCATCACAAACCCGGCGCACAACCGCGACCAGATTACTCGCGCGGAACGGCGAACGGCCGGTACACATTGCATACAGCACGGCTCCCAGGCTGAACAGGTCACTCCGCTGATCGACGCGATCTCCAGTCGCCTGTTCGGGAGACATATACTGTGGCGTACCGGAAACTTCGCCGGTCTTCGTGATCGTCACATCATCGACGGCCCGCGCCAAGCCGAAATCGGTAATCTTGACCCGCTCGACTCCATTTTCCAGCAGGATATTCGCCGGTTTGATATCGCGGTGAATCAGTCCCTGTTTATGAGCGGCGGCAAGTCCCTCGGCAACCTGGTTTCCAATCCGCAGGATTTCCGTCACACCCAGAGAACCAACCTTATCAAGCTTCTCCTGTAAGGACTGCCCGACCACATATTCCATCACCAGGTAAGGCAATTTGTCTTCATCTACAGCATGAATCGTCACGATATGCGGATGACTCACCGCAGCTGCTGCCTGGGCTTCGCGTAAAAATCGTTTCCGCGCATTCGGGTTCACCGCCAGTAACGGAGACATGACTTTGATCGCGACGATCCGATTCAATTTGGGATCCAGGGCCCGAAATACAATCCCCATGCCCCCCTGCCCGATCACTTCCTGAATCTGATATTCTCCCAGCGTTCCCAGTAAATCGGGATGATCGGAGGGAGTCAGAAAATCGAGCGAATACGGCTGCGACGCACCGGGACCCACCGGCGATTTTTCCAGAAAGCTGCCCGCATCGTCATATGCCAGTAACAACGCCTCAACGCGTCGGCGTTGCTCAGTATTATCGCCACACATTTCATCCAGAAATTGCGCACGTTCTGCCGGAGTTTTCTTTTCCAGCGCAACCAGAAACAAACCCTCTATCGAATGGGGATTCACATTCTCAAGGGTTGGTTCGGGCGATTGCTCAGGGTTTTCTGATGATTCGGGATCGGACATAATTTCATTTTTCTTCAGGATGGGAAGCCCCACCAGGAAAACATTTCAAATCGGGACAGTCATTGCCCCAAGACTACTATTCCATGCGATTTTGACCTGCGGCGCGCCTCAGCAATTCTCTAAAAATGCAGTTTTTTTCGAAAACCCATCTCATCACAACTTTTCCTGTCGGCCGTAAACCACTACTACTAAACAGTTTGATCCTTATCGGTTTTGATTTGCGAAAATAACCAGGCCCGCGAATAGGCCCAGTAACGTGCCGCAGTCGCTCTTGAAATTCCCAGTACCTCGGCTGCTTCCTGTTCACTCAAACCGGCGAAATAACGCAGCTTCACGAGTTCCGCTTTCTCAGGACTTTCCAATGTGAATTTTGTGAGGGCATCATCCAGCGCCAGCAGATCATCCGATTGATCTAACGCCGGTACTGCGATTTCCGGGAGCTCAACACGATCGTGTTCGCCGCCATGCTTCAAGCGTTTTTTACGACGTGCATTCTCGATCAGAATCCGGCGCATCGATTCCGCAGCCGCTGCAAAGAAATGTCCCCGATGATCCCACTGTGGCTCCTCCCCTTGCTTACCCACGAGTCGCAGATAAGCTTCATGCACCAGAGCCGTCGCCGTCAACGTTTGGCCGGGGGCTTCGTGTGAAAGTTTGTTGCCCGCCAGCTTTCGTAATTCCGCATACACGATCGGCAGCAGTTGATCAGTGGCAGCCATATCACCGGCTTCGAGGGCTTTCAGAATTTGTGTTACTTCCTGCATACTGATGATCTCATTGTTTCTGTGTTGGATGATCCCTGACCAGACAGCCCCGTTGTTGCATCACGTTTCAGTGTATCCGGATACCTGACCAATGCAAATCTCTTTGTTCCCGTCGACGCATACCCTGTTCCTGTTGCAGATCACGCATCGATTTAAATATATCGTCTTGACAGCCCCATGGCGTTGCAAACGAAATTCCTTCAATAAAAAACGAAATAACATCATCACTTGACCCCGCCAGCGCTCCGAATATCATGCGTGGTACGCGTCGCGCGCGTGGGAATTTCGACTTCCCCTCTGCACTCATCTGCACCTGTTGATTTTCGCACGATAAAAGTGCCTGTTTTTCAACTGTTTTCTGTTCCCGACGGGAACACAGCGAGACCTTTACTTCCCGCTGTTCACGGTTTATGACACGTTTGGGTCGCGTTACAGCACGCAATGTGCGCGTTGGGGTCAGCCCGGGCCACGCACAATCCACCAGAGTGCGCTTGACGGCCTCACGCCATTCCGCATGATTCAGACTCAGTCGAGTGAACGACGAACCCAAAATACAAAAACTCAAAATCATGACAAAATGCTCCGTTACAGAACAACGATTCTCAACTCACCTGCAGTGTCTCTCAAACACGAAACAGACAGCGCGCAATGCTGCCCTCCAAATAATAATAAAACGCGGCATGATTTTATCTGATACCGCCGGCGAGGCGTAGATGAAGAACAGACAGCAGTGTCGATATGAGAACGAACGGAATCACAACATCGCAGCAGCACCGGAACCTTGCCAGAAACCGCACATTTTTACCGAAATCAGCTACGGCGCGTGAAACAAACCACGCCGCGTCCCACTGCCGACTGCCCCAACACTGCTTGCGAGAGAACCATTACGATCTCATAACAAGAGATTTGAATACACATTCAATGCAACATCTTGAACTATAAACTTCCGATATTTGATTCTTTTATGATTTCAGTATGCCCCCGACAACCTGTATACTGGGAATACTCTCCACTTTCTGTTTCAAAGATAAAGATTCTGCTTATGCGACTCACACTGCTGCTCCTCTGTTTTTCCTTATTCTCAACCATCACATCTGCTGCTGAAACATCGGCGACTCAGAAATCTCTGTCCTCATCGGGTGTTGTCTTCACCTTCGATGATCGTTTCATAGACCAGTGGGTCCAACAGATTCCGGTCTTCGAAAAATACAACGCGCACGTCACGTTTTTTGTCGATCACTTTCACACATTGAAACCGGCGCAGATCGAGGGGCTGAAAAAACTGCAGGCGGCCGGTCATGCGATTGGCTGTCACGGAGCAAAACATCGCAAAGCGGTCGACTATGTCCGCGATCACGGCATCGACCAGTATCTGAAAGACGAGATCGATCCCGCCGTGAAACTGATGACCGACGCCGGCCTGAAGCCAACCGCCTTCGCGTATCCCAGCAGTTCCCGTAATGCCGAAATTGATCAGGCCCTGTTAAAAACCTTTCGCCACCTGCGCGGCGGCACGGGGCTCACCCCCGATTTACGAATGCGTGATCTGAAAACGATCTTTGTCCCCGTAGATCAGATCAAAGAGACCGGCACCCTGATCGGTACCGGCATCGATTACGCCGGTACTGAAAAACGTCCCCACTATCTGACCGACATCAAAGACGCGATGGATCATGCAAAACAACGAGGCGAAATTGTCGTCTTCTACGCCCACAACATCAGCGACAACGGCCCCGGCCACCATTTGTCCCCCAGGGCACTCGAAGAAATCCTCGCACACGCCCAGCAGATTAACCTGCCCACATTAACCTACGACGACCTGCCTTAGTCAACTACGCGTTTTTGCTTCTCACTAGAGTATACTCCAGCTACACTGGTTCAACAGCATATACAACATCGAGTGCCACTGTCGGCTGGCCCGACAGTGCGCGCAAGAGAACCGTTCCTCACCAGGAGCAATGACAGAGAAAACAAAGTCACTGATCCCACCACACCGACTTGTAATGCGATAGGTACAGTCCCCTGTGTCCGTCCGCAATCAGGATCTCAAGAACGTAAATCAGATTCACCAGTTCCAGACAGAACTCAAAACGGTTTCACAACGGTTGTACCAGCACTGTCGGACAAGCCGATCAGTGGCACACAGGAGCGTTCTCTGGTTCATGATTATGTACTTCACATGCCCCTGAATGAAATTCCAATACACCGAGTTTGCTGGTCCTCGGTCATTCAGAATCAACAGCATATACAACACCGGGTGCCACTGTCGGCTGGCCCGACAGTGAGCACAAGAGAACCGTTCCTCACCCCCTACATAAAAGAGTTCAGTCGTAGTACAGAGCTACTTCTGCTCTTTCAGCTTCGACCCCAGTTCCACCTTCTCAGCCCAGACAAACCAGTCGTCTGACATTTGTTTGACACGGTCAGGATGTGCCGCCGCCAGGTTCTTCGTTTCACACCGGTCGGCACTAATGTCGTACAGTTCCCATTCCTTGACCTGACTGTCCCAGACAAGTTTCCACGGCCCCTGTCGCAACGCGCGATTGCCCGACCAGAACCAGGCCAGCGAATCGTGCAGCGTTTTTTGTTCCCCGCGTAACAGAGCCAGCATGCTGGTCCCTTCCACGGGGAGAATCTCATGTCCCTGATAGGTCTGAGGATACTCAGTCCCGGCGATTTCCAGAAAGGTCGGCATTAAATCGATAATGTGCGCCGGACTGCGGTTGATCGTATCGGCGGGAACCTTACCGGGCCACCAGGCAATGCAGGGGGTAGAGATGCCCCCTTCATGCACCCATGATTTATAACGCCGAAACGGAGAATTCTGCGCCCAGCCCCACGCAGGACCGACGGCGACATAATCGTCTTTCGGACCCGGTTTGCGAATCTTCGGATCACGACCGCCGGGTTCTTCACTGCAACCCCCGTTGTCGGAGAGAAACAGAATCAGCGTATTATCCAACTGACCGGTCTCTTTTAACGTCGTCATGATCCGGCCGATGTTCTGATCCATGCTGTCAATCATCGCCGCATAAACGGCCATCCGCAGATCTTCGAAATCGTGATTCGCGGTTTCCCAGGCATAGGCGTGACTGTCCCCTTCCGAAAGCGACCAGTTTTCACCCGCCAGCCCCATTTCCTGCAGACGTTTCCAGCGGTCTTTCCGCATCTGCTCCCAGCCCATTTTAAATTTGCCAACGTATTTGGCGATGTCTTCCGGCTTGGCGTGCAGCGGATAATGCGGAGCCGTATAACACAGATGAATGAAAAACGGCTTCTCTTCTTTGCTGTAACGCTGAATCATATCGAGTGTGTGATCGGTAAACGCATCGGTCGTATAATAGCCGTGTTTGAATTCGGTTACCGCTTTGTCGTCCTGTCCGAAGCTGCGAATGCCGGCTTTTTTGTAAGGGGGATCGGAAATCGTCGGATCGAAGAAATTACAACAGCCGTCCAGCACGCCGTAATAGGAATCAAAGCCGCGAAAGAAGGGATGGGTGGTTTTGTCGTAACGATCAATCCAGCCCCCCGCAGTTTTACTCTTGGCATAACCTTTGGTCCGCATCAGATGCCATTTGCCACTGAGCCCTGTCTGATAACCGGCGACTTTCATCGCTTCGCCGAGCGTGACCATATTCTGCCGCATATGCCCCCCTTTCCCGAAGCGGGGATAGAGACCGGTCAATATCGAAGCCCGCGTCGTCGTGCATTTCGCGTTGTTATAAAACTGCGTGAACCGCAGCCCT
>NZ_CALFPF010000170.1 GCF_937919775.1 uncultured Gimesia sp. | reverse complement strand
ACAACGTGACACTAAAACCCACCCCGGAAAATCCACTGGGAATTTTTTATCGCAATGGTAATCTCAGTGTTTACGATAACGTCGTGATCCAGGGAACACTGGTCTCAAAAAACAAAATCCATTTCTATGGTAAAGGGATTCACATCACGGCCTTCAACTGGAAAGGCACCGGCGGCGAACCGCTTGTCACAGACGCCAATCTCTGGCCCCGCCTGCCCACAGTGGTAGCCGACGATATTGAATTTGAGCGAGAAACACAAACAACCATTGAAGGCGCGATTGTCTGCCAGGGGGAAGTCAATGGCGCCGGTGGTTCTGTCAGCTACCCGAATGCGACAAATATTCAATTGACGGGAACGGCAACCGCTGTTTCCATCGATCAACCCTTTAGCACGGTCACCCTTCGGGAATTCCAGGTGCTCGACAGTGTGTCGTCCGATGGAAAATATGCGATTTGGCTCAACACAACGGGAACAGGTCACGTGGGATCAACGGGCGCCTGGTACCCGATCGTCGGCGTTGACAGCCAGAATCAGCGGTTGACGATTCGAGGTGAAATCGACCATGCGACGCCGACCGGTTATCAAATCAAACGGCATAAGCAGGCATTAACGCAAATACGTGGTCCCGTGTGTGCGGAAACGTTTAACTTCAATCGTCTGAATGAATGGGTGCTTTATTCGTCACTCTGGAACGATCGAAAAAATCGCTGGGAATATGAAAATAACTTGCGCACCCTTTTGAGCCTCCCGTTACTGGGATTCAGTGAGTGGCTCGAAAATCCGCTGAATTACGCCGGCTGGAGTTCGTACTATCAATTATACGGATTGAATCTGGAACCCACGCTGCACATTCAACGTCTGAATGATCAGGAATACCGCTGGGAACCACCTTTGTTTCAACCTTATGACGGCGGAGTAACAAACGCCGACCATTCGGGATATCGCTGGTCATTGATTGACTGGAGAGAATCTCCCTAGTTCATAAACGGAATCTGATGCAGAAATTTGATCAACATCATTGGCAAAGCGACCGGTTTTCTTTGAAGCGAAGCAGACCAGCGAGATGGCTGCGCGCCGACAGGCGGCTGCAGACAAGCCGACGCGCATTCACACTGATCGAAATGCTGATCGTGATTATGCTGATCTCGATTCTGGTTTCTGTCTCCCTGATCTCGACGGATACCAGCGGCTCCCTTTCACTGGATGCCACTGCCCGCATGCTGGTGGCCGACTTACGTCTGGCCCGCAATTACGCTATCAAATTCAACACGCAATACACGGTCAAATTTGATTTCAATGCCCAGGCCTATGAAATCCTGCATACGGGCGCAGGCAACTTACCTGTTCCGCAAGATCAACTGGCAGGCAGCGCGGTTGCCTCTGACAAATATATCAAAAATCTTCAGATCCAATCGATGAATCTGCCTGACCAGATTTTTATCAGACAGATCAAACTGAAAACGTCACAGACCGATGTCAGTGAACTGGAATTTGGTCCGATGGGAGGCACCGGGCCGACCCGAAATGAAGATACCATTCTCATTTTGGCTACCGTGAAAAATGGAACGACTTTTTACATTCCGATTACTGTCTCCTGGATCACAGGTCAGGCGTGGGCGGAAGACATACAGACATTAAATAATTAAACACGCAATACTAATACTCAGAAATGAAATCATGATTTCCTTAAACCGTTCACAATACAGTCCGATCGGCTTACAACTGGGACCAAGCTCTGCCACTCTGGTTCAGTTGACAGGACCGCGCCAGAATCGTGTCGTGCATGCCATTGCCCAGGAACAGTTTGAACTGGATGAAAAATGCTCGCTCGACGAACGAGATGCTCAGATTGCCGCGAAGCTCCGGCAAATGGTGTCTGACCACCATTTCAAAGGGCGGAGGGTCATCAGTTGTCTGGGATCGCAGGAATTATTTATTCAGAACGTCAGGTTGCCTCAATTGCCTGCGGAAGAAATTGCGAAAGTGGTTGCCTGGGAGGCAGCAGAGAGGCTGCCCTATCCGGTAGAAGATGCGGAAATTCGTCATTTACCCGCCGGCCAGATTCGTCAGGAATCGAATACCAAACAGGAAGTGATTCTGCTCGCCTGCCATCACGGAATTTTGCAACGGCATTTGAACCTGTTGGAGCAAGCCGGGCTGACCGCCGTCGCCATCGATGTCGAGCCTTCTGCAACACTACGTTGTTTTCATAGTGCTTCTCACCAGGTTCAGACAAACTCGGCCAGTTGTTATCTCAATTTCGGAGATGCCGCCACGACGGTCATTTTCGCCGATCAGCAAAACGTACTGTTTTTGAAATACATTATGCAGGGCAGCAACCACCTTGATCGTGCTGTTGCTGACAATCTGGATCTGCCTATGTCAGAAGCGATCCGCCTGCGGAAAATCGTGACCAATTCACCAACACTGGATGCCAGCGATGAACTTCACCGGTCGGTGATTGACTCCATTCGTTCCATTCTGGAAACGGTCAGCACGGAAGTCGAAAACTGTCTGCGGTACTACAAGGTCACCTTTCGCGGAAAAAAACTGGACCAGCTGATTGTCACGGGAAACGAATCCAGTCCGTGGCTGATTGATTTCCTCTCGGAACGCCTGAATACGGAATGCAAGATGGGAAATCCGTTTGAAAGTCTGAAACGCTGGCCGACTTCTACTTCCATCCTGGAGCGTCCCGGCAGATGGACGACTGCGATGGGACTGGCCATGAAAGAAAAAACCGATTAACGACAAAATGAAGCTGAAAATTTTCTGAATGAAACCGTTTTTATATCGACGCCGGATGAAGAATTTGGTCACTCCGGAATCACCCCGCTAAGAGCGAAACCATGATACCTGAAATTGATTTTTTACCAGCAAGTTATCGTGAAGTACGAAGACGTCACCGGAATCGAATCTGGCGGCGATCGATCGTCGTGATATTCCTCACCCTGGTGACATTGGGCACGGTACGCCAGCGAGAAATTCAGCATGAACTCCAGACACAAAAGCAAAAACTGGAAGAGCGCGTTCAATTAATGAACGGGCAACTTGAGAACCCGGAACAACTGACTCAGAAAATCCAGCAGGCCGATATTCATGCCAACCTGTTGTCGGCAATCCTGCTCGACGAGTCGCCGGCACAATTGTTATCCATTATCAGTAATGCATTACCGGAATTTGTCTCGCTCATTGAATTTCGTTTCTCTTTTGAAAAAATCGCCGTTAAAGAAAAACCGCCTGGGGAAAAAATCTCGCCTGGGAAACAGGTAGAACAATTACCGGAACTTGTCGATCTGAATCATCTGCAAGAGCGATATCAGCGGGAAAATTTGGTCCTCAACCTGCAAGGCATTTCTCCCGATCACCTTTCGGTTTCCAACTATATGTCCCATCTGGATCAGGTGGGATTATTCAAGGAAATCGAACTGATTCAGTCGAACGAAAGCATGTTTGAAGGTCAACCGATGCGAGTGTTTCGGATCAAAATGGTTGTGAAGGCACCGGGAACCTATGTCCCTGCAGTGGATCATCAATCGACCGCCAGCCTGGCCCATCCCAGTGCAGGAGGATTCCGCAATGAATGAAAAATTACGTCGCGATAGTTTAATCACCATTATCGGTCTATCAATTGTGGTCGCCCTGTTTACGTTTGTGGTGTATCTCCCCGGTTTGAAAAATAAAGAGCAACTGAATCAGGAAATCGCAGAGATACAACAGTCGATCTGTGAAATTCCCAAAAAAGTCGAGCAGCTGGAGAAGCTGCATCAGGAACTGGACCAGCGTCTGATTTTCATCAATCGACACCGCCAGGAAATCCCGACCGTGAAAGATACGCATCTGGTTTTACAACGGGTCGCATTATTGGCAAAAATGTCCAACCTCACGGTTTCCGAATTGAATCCGGGAGAATTTGTGCTGCACGAAACCTATCTCAGACAGCCCTTTTTGCTAAGTATTTCAGGCCCTTATTCCGGACTGATGCAGTTTTTGACTGGTCTGGAGAATGAAACACGTTTATTCACGGTCTCGAATCTCTCACTCACGAAACAAGATGGAGAAGCTGAGGGGCATATTAAAGGAACGCTCGAACTGTCAGTTTACGCACTACACGGCAATCAGAGGGGTTTTTCTGATTTTGCCGAAAATAGGGTTAGTAATGTGATTCTTTCAGCCGATAAGAGATAAGGGCTCGCTCCAATTCAAGTTTCACCTGACGTGGATAAACTGAATGGAATTTGTCCTGTTTTCAGCAAATGCAATGAATTTTGAGTTCCATCAAATCGCATTTCATCAAATGGTAGTGTGGTCCAACCGTGAAATCTTTCAGTGAACAATTATTACACGATTTGAAAGTAAGCTGGCATAAAACAGTGCTGTTGGGCCTCCTGTTTTTTGTAGGGTGCTACTTCTGGGTTCCACCCTTGTATCGCATGCTACGGGGAACGGCGGCCCCTGCAGTTGTTCCCGCCCGGGTTAACCCCGCAGCCATTCCTCAACGTCCTCCGGTCAAGACAGAAATGAGTTTCGCACAAAGTGAAACACCGGAGGAACCGCGACATTCGTGGCAGCAGTTTGATTCACTGATGCAGACTGACCCTTTGGTTCAATCCGTGCAAATGGGCGCCGTTCAAAAAAATCCCTTCCGCGTCAATCGCGATCAGTTTTCGCCTCCCATCTTATTTGCCGAAGAGCCCGTTGAGCCCAAAACGGAAGCAACAGATAATTCCGAAAAAGTGGTGCTTGCCCTGCCGGAAGATCTCGTGCTGAAGACCACCATCGTCGGAAAATACCGCAAAGCAGCCATTATCAATAATAAAATGTATTACGAAGGCAAAACAATCGAGCACGAAAACGTGACGTATGTGCTTGAGCAGGTCGCTGCCCGCAATGTGATTTTAAGACAAGGCGAGCACAAATTTGAACTGAAAATTCAAAACGATCCTTCCGCATTTATCAAGTTTGCACAATAACCGTTCGCATCACTGAAATACTGAATACTGATTCGAACGATCATGGATGATGGTCGAAACATGAAAAGACAATTTTTTTTACCGGCATTCTGGGCCACTCTGACGGGGCTGTCACTTTTGTTGATTGCCGCCATGACGGATGTAAAAACGCCTGAGTCTCTGTTTATTTCACCTCACCATCAGGCAAAAGCCCAGCGTGCGGAACCCGGCATCAAGTCCAGTCAAAGTTCACCGCCCGTTGTCATCGCACAGCCTCATTTCCCTGAAGCAGTCGCACAAACTCCTGTGGCCCGCGAGCACCTTACTACGCAAGACATTCCACAAAAACCGCTTGCGGAACCTGCGGTCCTGCCTGCGAATCCGGAGACCCAGCAGGCTTCGCTCTCCAAAAAATCAACCGGTTCAAGGCTCCTGGTCGAACCGGGTATTGAAATTACTACCGCGCCTCAGAAAATCGTAAAGCGTTCGCGCTCGATACAACTGAATCTGGCCGACGACGACGATTTGGCCGTCAATGACGCGGTACCTTCGAAAATGGAAACGCGGCTGGTCAGTCTGACCCGGCAGGTGGATCGCCTGACGAATCTGCAGATTCAGGCTCAGGAACAGTCCAAACTGGAATTGGCACAAAACACGGACCGACTCGAACAGGCCACAAAACTGCTGCAACAGATGCAGCAGATGAATCAGCTGCGCGATCTGGAACAAAAGCTGGACGGCTTGCAGCAAAAGGCCACAACCACCCCGGCAAAACCGGAAGAAAAACCGGCGGCAGCGAACACAGACGTTCCGGAAACGGCTGCACCGGAAAATACCGATAAAAAACAGCCGCTGCTCAAAGTGAGCCCGAATAAAGATTCCAGCGAAACATTTTCTCTGCAAATCCAGGATGCGGAACTCATGCAGGTGCTCGACATGCTGGGCGAACTATCCGGTATGAATATTCTGACAGGGCAGGGGGTCACAGGCACCATTACCGCGAATTTAAAAAATGTGACGTCGGCACAGGCTTTGGAAGCGATCTTGCGTTCGCGCGATCTTACTTCTGAAAGAGAAGGATCTTTCATTTATGTGATGACCCCGGCTCAATTAGAACAAAAAAAGAAATCCAGT
>NZ_CALFPF010000169.1 GCF_937919775.1 uncultured Gimesia sp. | reverse complement strand
TATTTGCCACCAGACCGGCAAAACGATAGTAGATGAGCATGAAAATGATAACGGCTACCGCAGCAATGACGATCGCCTGTTTACCCTTCTCCTGAACATCACTCCCTAGCAGGGGACTGATTGAAAATTCGGACACAGGCTCCGGTTTCAAAGGAACTTCGAGCGCCCCCGCATTTAAAACGTTTAACAGATCAGTAATTTCTTTCTGAGTAAATCGCCCGGTAATTTGTCCTTCCGCACCAATGGTCGTAATCAATCGAGGTGCGGACTGAACTTTACCATCCAGCAGCACAGCCAAATGACGATGAAATCCATCTTTACTGGGACGATTTTTCGAGGTTAACTGACTGAAAAGGTTGCCGCCACGGGCATTAAATGTGAACGCCACCGCCGGAGATCCATTCTGGTCAGTCGATTGCCGGGCACGAACCAGATATTTCCCTGTCACGCGACGGTCCTCGTTTGGCTCAATGATCACCAGCACTTCTTCGCCTTGAGTGCCATCTTTGCGAGTGAACGATCGCACAACCATCTGGTCATCCTGGCTAAACGGCTCATCATCATTCACCTCACGCCAACTCGCAATCACTCGACCTTCGCCATCCCGAATATCCTTACCGGGACTCTCCAACGCACGAGAGACGAGAGTGGCATGATCACGCTGATTTGCCACAATATCAAATTCCAGACTTCCCAGACGGGTAATCAAAGATTTAATCCGCTGAACATCATCAGTGTCCGCTCCGGGAACAATGACTTCAATCCGGTTCTGTCCTACTTTTCGAACAGTCATTTCTTCCGTACCGGAAGGATTGATACGACGCCCGATGGCCCCGACCATTTGATCCATGACCTCGTTCGAGAGTGCTTTTTCACTCTTGCCTTCGTCTACTTCAAACACCATATTCGACCCACCCGCGAGGTCAATCCCGAGCCGGATGGCATTACGCCAGTCGTGACCACTGGCAATCTGCCAGACAAAGGGAGTCGAGGCAATGACGGCGGTGAATAAGACCAGACCGATTTTCCGTGAATAGTCCTTCATCTTGAGGGCACTCGCAATGATGGCCCCCAGGATAAATGGTAATACGAATACGACAAGAATCACGAGTAAGATATACCACCCGGATACGTTTGATGTCGTGTTTTCAGTCACTTCTGCAGCAAATAAGGCTGCTGAGCGGAAATCAATCCCTGTCGTTCAATTAGTCCCAAAACTACTTTGTTTGTATGGGCCGATTCGTTCGGCAATGAAGGTTTAAACTGACACCACTGTGTCAGAAACTGATTAAATCTAATAGCTTTCTCTAAGAAACTAGGTCGCCGTTTCTTTCAATTCTTCCTGATAGAGCCCCTGGATGGCACTACGACGAAATTTTATCCTGGTAGTCTCATCAATTTTTAAAGTCACTTCCTGCTCTTTTTCCGAGATGCTGGCAATCGTGCCAATAATCCCGCCGATAGTCACGACACGATCATTTTTCTTTAATTCACCAAGGGCCTTCTCACGACGAGCCCGTTCCTTTTGCTGTGGCCGGAACATGATGAAGTAAAAGAAAATCACAATGGCAATCAGAGGTAAAAACTGAAATATCGGAGAAGGGGCAGGGCCTTCTTTGCCAGCGGCCTCTTCTGCAAATAAATATAACGTCGTGAATAAAATGTTCATTCAATTCTCTTCCAAAGGCTAAAGAGTGATCCCATTAAAGTGAGACTCAATAATAACTTAGGGACACTCTGCTTCCTGATTTTGCAGGTTCATTTCTCAGGTGCGGGTTGATCATGGTGCGATCCGAATTGGCCCAAACCTAAACAATTTCAGGAGTTATCTAACAATCATTTAAGCTGTATCTTAGAAAGAAGCGTTCCAACGGGCAAGGTGAACCGCCCTAAACTCCTCAACTTGTTCATTGAGTATTGCCTGACGCATATCTCGCAATAATTTCTGATAAAAGGCAATGTTATGCAGTGAGACCAAAATCGGCCCCAGCATCTCCCGCGACATGAACAAATGCCTCAAATAAGCCCGACTATAGTCTCTTGATCCGGGAGAATCACATTCCGGATCCAATGGACTGGGGTCTCTGGCATGTTTTTGATTACGTAAATTCACCCGTCCCTGGCTGGTGAATGCCATGCCATTTCTCCCATTTCTGGTCGGCATCACACAATCAAACAGATCAACGCCCCTGATGATGGCTTCCATCAGATCTGATGGCCGTCCCACACCCATCAGATAACGGGGTTTCTCGACCGGCAGCATCGGAGTGGTAAAATCCAGCGTAGAATACATATCTTCCGGTTTTTCCCCTACGCTTAACCCACCAATGGCATAGCCCGGAAACTCTAGTGGAAGTAATCCTGCTGCAGATCGCTCCCGCATTTTCTGGTCAGTTCCCCCCTGAATGATACCGAACAGGGCCTGGTCATCACGTTTCTGGGCATCCCGACAGCGTGCGGCCCAGTTGGTCGTACGATCTACCGCATCCTGCATTTTTTCGGGCGACACATCATGTGGCGGACATTCATCCAGACACATAATGCAATCCGCACCCAGCTGTTCCTGAATTTTGACTGCTTTTTCGGGTGACAATTCAAATAAACTGCCATCAATATGCGACCGAAATACAACCTGCTGATCATCCATTTTCGTGAGCTGTGCCAGGCTGAAGACCTGAAAACCGCCACTGTCTGTCAGGATCGGCCCATCCCAGTTCATGAATTCATGCAGGCCCCCCATTTCTTCAACAATCTCTGCTCCGGGGCGCAGTGCTAAATGGTAGGTATTTGCTAATACCTGCTGGGTTCCAACCTGTTTCAGTTGCTCAGGCAATAACCCTTTGACCGACGCTAACGTCCCGACAGGCATAAACGCCGGGGTATCGACAACACCATGCGGAGTATGCCAGCGTCCGACGCGCGCTCCGGTCTTTGAATCGGTATGGATCAGTTCGAATTGAAAATGAGACACTTTGACTTACTCTGGAAAAGAAAATTTCATTGATCACGATTTAGCTGATGCCGGGACTGAATGTTCAGACTTGTTTTAAGGCATCGTTGATAATTCCCAGATACCAGAAAGCGATCCGGAAGACAACAAAGATGATGAAAGCGGCAACAAGTGCCCAGATGAGCCAGCCCAGAACAGCAGCTAATGTAGCCAGACTCCGTTGTGCATCTTCCTGAAAACGGGGACTCAATCGTTGCAGAGTTTCAGGAACGGTCC
>NZ_CALFPF010000168.1 GCF_937919775.1 uncultured Gimesia sp. | reverse complement strand
TCATGTTTCGCGGCGAATGCGGACCAGTCTGGGGGTATCTGAGTTGAAGAAAACTGGGCGTTCGAAAGTCCTGTTGCAAAATTGGCCCGGTTGATGAGTGCACTCGTTCTCAACCAGTCTCTGCCCCCGTTCCAGCCTCCGACGTTCGGCGGATAAAACAGATCCTGCCCCAGTCGACGCATCCAGTCTGCCAGGATGATGGTTTGTGGTGGCGGATCGAACAGTTCCAGCGCGCGGATGGCGCCGATGATGAAATCTGTGGGGCCAGCGACGCGCTGTCGAATATTCTGATCCGAAAAAAAGAGTTTACTGCGCAGAATGGTTTCCGTTCCCCAGTCGATGTCCAGATCGTGCGATTGCAGCCCGTTGGCCAGCGTTTCGATGTGTTCCGGCTGAGCGACCCCTTCGCCGAGAAAGAGTTGACATAATCGCCATGCCAAACGCCGGGCTGTGGCCGGTTGTTCTAAGAGCAATGCAACGAGTTCGTCTCCGTTCCAGGCACGACTCTGGTTGAGAATTGTCTTCTGCCCGGCATCGTGTAACGCAGTCCGAAATGAGAACTGGTCGTCAATGACCGTCCAGCCGGTCAGCGCCCGAGCCGCTTCCTTAACATCGTTTTCGCTATAATTCCCGATACCCAGCGTAAACAGTTCCATCAATTCGCGTGCCAGATTTTCGTTGGGGTGTCCTTTATGATTGGAAGGTGCATCCAGCCAGAGCAGCATTGCCGGGTCGTGCAGGACGGCGGTAAGCAGTTTTCCAAACGGCGCTCGTGCCAGACTACGGAACAGATCGTTTTGCTGTCGCATCAGCGACAGGTCATCGAGTTTTTGATTGCTGGTAGCAAAGTGATTGTGCCAGAGCAGTGTCAGCTTTTCTGTTAACGGATCGGTGGTGAACAGCATCCGAAACAGCCACCACGCTTTGAGGCGGTCAGGCTGATTCTCGCGAACGGCTGCCTGCGCAATGCTGGCAGACATCTGTTCGAAATCCTCAAGATAGGCTCTTTCACACGTCGTTCCATTCAGCACGCGGTCAATGCTTGCCTGCGGGCCCTCCTGTAAATCGCGCTGGAGTTCCTTCCACGTTGCCGCGAACCCGGCCCGGCGATGCAGGTGGACCACACGCCGTAGATTCCAGGGCGTTTTCTTCGTGGGGCGATACTCAGCCCAAGGGGATTCAATTTCGGGTTTCGCTGCTTTAAGAGCAACTTCCATCACTCGGATCCTTCGGGTTTGAACTGTACATCGCCCAGGTCGCGAATTTCACCTGGTTTGAGTGGTTTTCCATTGAGAAAATCGCCCAGTTGAAAGTCGCTGCCATTCTTGCGAGTTTCCTTGGCTGATACGCTGTATATTTTCCCGGGAATCAAACCCCGGATCTGAAATCGACCATTTTTATCGGTCGGATAGCTCACAGAGCCTCCCGATTTTTGTTCTGGATTGGGAGGTAGCAAGGCAACGTTCGGATCTTTACTGATGACCTGGTAAACGTCGGAGAGCATGACATTGGCTTTGGGGCCACCAGATTCGTCAACGAGACGCCCCGTGATCTCGGCCCAGGGTTCGAGAGTGATTTTTAAATCGGACGGATCTTCCTCATCGATTAATAGATATCCGACCTGCTTGCTTTCCGGTTCGATGGCCTGCACCCGCCGTGGTTGTTCAGGACGATAGCCTCTGATTATCAGTTGGCCGTTCTCGAATCCATTCCAGCTCGGAAATTCTTCCATAAGTCCGATGTAATTCCCACTATTTACCGCTTTGCTGTCCTGCTTTATCACTTTAATCTGTAATGATCGTCCCGAGTCAAATGGGAAGTCAAGCTGAACTGATTTCGCGTCTTCAGCGGGATTTACTTCGGCCATGATGTGAAAGTTCGAGATGATTAAAAGATAGGGCACTGTATTAAAGGCATTCATCTGACGATATTTTT
>NZ_CALFPF010000167.1 GCF_937919775.1 uncultured Gimesia sp. | reverse complement strand
GGAAAATCAGGAACTGCACGCGAAACGACAACAACTGGGCAATAAGAAAAAAGGCCCGGCGTGGGAAGCGGCCGACGTTCCCGATAACGCGTACATGGATGGCGTACTGACTGAGAAGGCCATTGAAACACTGCAAAAATTAAATAAACAGGAGCAGCCCTTCTTTCTGGCAGTCGGATTCTTCAAACCACATCTTCCGTTTATTGCCCCGCAGAAATACTGGGACCTGTACGACCACGACAAAATTCAGTTGCCCGAGAATTACAAGGTTCCTCAGGACGCACCCGAGGAATCGATTCACAATTTCGGCGAATTACGGGCCTATGCCGGGATTCCCCCCAAAGGGCCGGTCACTGAGGAAACCGCCCGCAATCTGATTCACGGCTACTACGCCTGCGTCAGTTACACCGACGCCCAGATTGGCAAGCTCCTGGCAGAACTCGACCGCTTGAAGCTGAGCGATAATACGATCGTCGTTCTCTGGGGCGATCATGGCTGGAACCTCGGCGATCACACCCTCTGGTGCAAACACAGCTGTTACGAAAGCTCCCTGCAGATCCCGCTCATCGTACGGGGACCGGGCATCAAAGGAGGCCAGCGTCGCACGCCTCTCATTGAATCGATTGACGTCTATCCCTCACTTTGTGATTTAACCGGCATTCCCCAGCCGGCACATCTGAAGGGCCAGAGTTTCGTCGGTTTAATGCGCGATCCCGATATCAAGTGGAAACAGGCCGCCGTCAGCCGCTACAAAAACGGCGACACGATCCGCACCGACCAGTTCCGCTACAGCGAATACACGCTTCCCAAAGGCAAGCTGACCTCACGCATGTTGTACGATCATACAACGGACCCGAAAGAAAACGTCAACGTTTCGCAAACACAGACCGACGCTGTCCGTGATTTGTCCGAGCAGTTAAATCAGCTGAAAGGACGCAACCGGAAACCGGGTAAAAAGTGATTGCCTTAAGATCGTTTTAAATCCAGACACCTGAACCTTCCGCTCAACCCTGGTTATCCATTAAGTGGTATTCCCAGCTGCCGGGCTTGTGATGCTGCATCTCTGGCACCCCAGCGGCGTTTGATCTTTCCGTCTTCAATTTCGAACCATTCCATGGCGACTAATTCGTAGGATTTACCGGTCGGTTGATTTCCGAATGCCGGTGCACGAAATGTTCCCGTCTCGAGATATCTTGCTGCGACGCTGTTGCCTTCCGCCACCAGCTCCTGAATCTGGAGCTGCATGCCATAGCCTTCGATCAACTGACGCCAAATGGGTTCAATTTTCTCGAAGAGCCCTTTTCCAAAGACTCCCTGAATCTCGGCTTCCTCAGACAGCAGAGTCTTGAGTTCCTGCAAATTACCGCGATTAAACGCATCCACATAGCGGCGAACGACCTGTTTTGCTTCTTCCTCGATTGACATAACGACTCCTGCGTTAGCTTGCAGTCTGACTTGATATGAAACAGAAAGCATTACCTTATCGGAGAACTGGATTTAATTCCAGCCTGCTCAGGATGCCTCGATCCTGGTGGGCTTGATCGGGAATAATTTTCAATTGTTGAAACCATTCCTGCAACAGGGTTTGCCACGCGCCCCGCATCGGGGCTTATTACTCCGCAGCACGGGCACGCATCATGGTGACCAAGGTGCATCCCACGGATGCCAGACAACTGGTGGTTCCTGAACCTGCCGTGAACGAGTAATAGGGTGAATCATTTTACTGGACACCCTTAAGTACGATCAATTCCAATTCACTTCTGCACCTCAAGCTTGGCAGGGGAACCGAAATGCGGCTGCTTGTCCTGTTTTGCGAGAGGAACAATTTGAATCGCGTTGAACATGGAGTAATCGCTGCCAGCGCGGTGGCTGATGAGGGTCAGTTCTTCGCCGGCTTTGATTGTGAAGTCGAAGCTGACATACTGCAGACCTTCGCGGAAGGCTTGCGTCCGGAAATCCCAGGTGCCGTCGTTGGCGGTCGCTTTTCTGCCAAGGGTTCGCTGGTCGACTTTCAGTTCGATCTCCGCGTTTTGTTCCGGCGCATCTCCATGCGCGAAGACATAGATTTTGTACTTGCCGGCCGGAAGGTCGAGCACTTTGGTTTCCAGATCAACGCAGCGACAATTGTGATAGATATAGCCGTGGAAGATCCCGGTTTGACCGGTAATCCCCCACTCGCCGTCGTGACGTGTGATTCGCAGCCGTGCGGTACTGGGGCTGGCGTCGCTATAACGCGTATAGTCAACCGCCGTCGTGCCAATGTCGACCGAATTCCAGACGTCGTTGGGGCGTCCCACAATTCCGTCATAGTTTCCGATTCCCGGATCATGCGCAAACACGATATTCAACGACCGCGTCGCAGGCCGGTTTGGATCGGGAACCGGGACCGCGCGTTTTCTTCCATTCAAAAGTTCTTGACTCTGCGCCTTCTGCTTTGAACGGTTTTCCTTCTTGGACCTCTCTTGAGTCGGTAGCGTCTTGGGAACTGAATTGGCATCTTTCTTCTGAGGCGGTTTGGCGATTGACTCCTGGACGTTGGATTTCGGTTTTGATTCTGGCTTTGATTTCGGCTTGGATTCTTGTTCCGCAGTCTGGATTGGACTCACCTGTTGCGCGTGGGCTGTCCCGGTGAACGCAAACTGGCAGACTCCCAGCAAACCCGTCAGTCCGATAAACGCTACCGCCAGCGAAACCATGGTCCGCAGGCGGACCGGGCGTCGGTCCTGTGTTTCATGGAGAATCGCTTTCAGTCGCCGGGCAAAACCGTTCCGGGCGGCCATGGAGACTGCCGTAGATTCCAGCGTCCTGTTTGACTGAAAACGCGATACCACCTGCATCAGTTGTGCTACGTAGTCTGACGCACGTGTCCCGTTCCGCAACACGATATCATCACAGGCGAGTTCCCGTTCGAGTAACACGCACCGGGCCGCAAACCAGACCAGGGGATTGAACCAGTACAGCGCGCACGTTATCTGCACCAGCAGTTGCGACAGGCAATCCCGGCGGGAAACATGCGCCAGTTCATGCAGGAATGCACAACGGACCTCATGCTCCGGCCAGATTTCCGCTTCGCGCGGGAGCAGAATCGAGGGGTGCATGATTCCCCAGGTCATCGGCATGGCCCGTTGGTCGGTGATGAGCAGACTCACGGTCTGTGGGTGACCCAGTTCAGCGCGATATGCCTGCAGTAAATCGAATAATCGACCCTCTGTTACCACTTCACATTCCCGGGAAACCGACCGTAGTCGCATTCGCATGATCAACAGTCGCATGCACATCACTGCGGCTCCCATCAGCCAGAACACATTCAATAGCATGACTGCATTCGGCAGGAAAGCGGTAGCATCTTCCGAGCCGCTGAGTTCGGCGTGGTTTACGGACGAAAACGCGGAAACAGATTGTGTTTGCGGCTCACTTGCGGAAAAACTCGTCAGGGTCATTTGCTGATTGGTTGATATCGGTAAGACGGCAGGCGTCGATTGCAGGCTGTGACGGGAAGCCGCGTTGACCGCATTCGATTGCGTGAAAAGTGCTGCTGTGTGATTCAGGGCGACGGTTTCAATCGTCCATTTCGGCACACACACGTTGATGAGGGGTAAAGTCAATGTGGCAAGGATCGCCACGATCCAGACGTAATGGCGGAGTGATGCACTGGTATGTCGTAACAGTCGCGCCATGAAAAACGCAACTAGCAAAATGGCGGTCGACTTGATCACAATGTCCAGCAGGAAATACGGCTGCCCGACGAACGGAATGCTATCTGATACTGTTTCCATTGCTTAGTTTCCCTTAGCTCGTGCTGCTTTGATGAGTTTAACCATGTCACGCAATTCGTCGTCAGTCAGCGTTTCGTCTTCACTGGCCAGTTGCGCCGCCAGTGCCTGCTTGAAGGAACCTTCAAAAAAAGTCTGAATCACATGCTTCAAGGCTTTGGCACCTTCCGGGCGTCGCGCCGAAGTGGGGGAGTAGACAAACTCACGCCCCGCTTTGTGCCGCCGCACCACAGATTTTTCCATCAGAATGCGGAGCATGGTCCGAATCGCAGTCGGAGTGGGTGCATTCGGCAGATCGTTTTGGATATCGAGCACGGTGGCTTCGCCCCGCGCATAAATCGAATCCATAATCTGACGTTCCCGTCTGCTGAGATTGGCGTGTTGAGACATGTTTTAAGTTTCCTGATGATCAAGTTAATTGATACGCTAATAATTTAGCGTTTCGGGAAGGGGTGTGTCAATATGAAAAGCCAAAAAATTAGCGAATAGGAAAAAGCGGGATTTAAGTCCAGGCGGAAGCGAAGGGAAATTCATTTCGCGGAAGCAGGTGATTCTCCAGGAGTTTCACTCGGCGGTCGGGGAAGTTGTGTTATCTGATGACTGTTTGTGAGGCACTGCCCCGAGTTTTCCGATCCAGCCTGCGCTTTCCGGTAACTTCTGCTCTTCCAGGTGAGAGGGATTCACGCCCCACAGACCGGCGATTTCCATGACATGTTCTTCATCGGGATAACACAGATCTTCTCGTTCCCAATGGGCATCAGAATCGGCGTCTGGTGAATCGGGATCGAAGTATTCATACCCCAGTTGAATTTCTGCATCAGTCTTTTCTCCCCGGTCTGCGAGGATCTCACCTCGTTCGCCCAGATAAGCGAATGCGCGGGTTTCCGTGCCGTTAAGAAATCGCGACCAGGCGTGATATCCAACCACACGTTGCGTCCCGAAATACTGCACTTCGCCAAACTTTTGCGAAAGGCCGGCCAGGAGGGGGGTGAACCGTTGCGGTTCAGCATCGTTCCCTAATTCCGGCAGATGATAAGAAGCGACAAGCACCCAGCCGTGAACGGGAGGGGAAATGAAAGTGTGGCCGTGGTAGGCGGCAGTGATCCCCGTCTGCCAGTTTGCAGGCTGGAGGTGATCGATCACCAGTGTTTCCACGACAGCGTGTGCATCAGACGATTTGATCGCCAGCCACGACATTTTATAACCAAAGCCGACGGGAGTATCGGGAGTGGAGTCAATCGTTTCAAACAGTATATCAAGTGGTGTCGGCGAGAGATATTCGTCGGCAGTATGGGGGAGTAAATCGTCGCGATTCAAGGACATGATCACGGTCACGAAGATGATGAATACGACGATGAGGATTAAGTAAATCATGCTAGTTCAACCTGTGGTGCATTCAGGGGAGCTGTCTCTGTTCCAGTCTGATACAAGCCGAAAGTGATCATCCTTTCTTTTCAATCCTGTGCAGGTATGAATTTCAGTTTCGCCAGCCATGCCAGCGACTGCGTTTGCCAGGCGTCCCACATCGGGCCTTTGTAGCCGTTCAGGCCGTGGCCGCCGGAGGGGAGTTCCAGATATTGCGAGGGGATCTTTTTCGCCTGCAATGCCTCATAAAGCGCCTTGCTGTTTTCGGGGGGCACTGGTTTATCGTCGAGCGCGTGTGCCAGAAAGATCGGCGGCGTCTGCGCGGTGACCTGTTTTTCATTGGAGAATAACTCGATCAGTTCCGGCGTCGGTTCTGCTCCCAGGAGATTCTTTTTCGACCCGCCGTGCGTTTTTTCTCCCATCGTGACCACGGGGTAAACCAGGATCGCAAAGTCGGGGCGACTGCTCTGGCGTTGAACGGGATCGTCGGCTTTGGGATTGCCGGCACCAAAATGCGTCGCCGCGGTGGATGCCAGATGGCCGCCTGCGGAAAAACCCATGATGCCGACTTTGGTGGGATCGATGTCCCACTGCTTCGCATTCGCACGCACAGTGCGGATTGCCTGTTGCGCGTCCAGCAGCGGCACGAACGATCGACCGGCGGGCATCCGGTATTCCAGTACGACCCCGGTAATCCCGTATTGATTGAGCCACCTGGCAATGCCGTGCCCTTCGCCGCCGGTCACCAGTCGCTGATAACCTCCGCCCGGACAGATGACAATCGCGGCGCCGTTGCCTTTCGCCGGACGATGCACGGTGATCTTCGTATCTGCCTTCTCGAATTGATTCTCACCAATCGGCGCTTTACCGTTCCAGAGCGAGACCACCTGCGGTGCAGGACTGGTGTTTACTGTGGAGACCGCAACCGTTGGCGGTACGAGCAGCGTCGATAACACCTGCGCGTAAACGCGATGTCCGAAATCGTTTGGATGGTTGACGCCGTTGCCGGTCAGATCCCAGTCCTGTTTCTGTTTGAGAAACTCGGTCCAGATCGATGTCATGTCGGCGAGCGCGACCCCCGGCTGACAGAGTTCCGCCAGCGCATCGCGGTATTGAGGAAACAACTCGTGTTTGAGTCGGATCCAGTCCCGGTTGCCCAGCATCGGTGCCACGAGGATGAATTCGGTTTGAGGCTGCTTTTCACGAATCTTTTCCATGAGGGCTTTCGTGTTGGCCTGATAATCTTTTGCGGAGCGGCCGGAAGAATCGTTCATGCCAAACGCGATGATCACCAGATCCGGTTGGGAATCCAGCACTGTGTCGACTTGCGTCAGCGCCCAGCGCGTGTCTTTGCCGCCGACCGAGGGGTTGGTCAGTTCGACTCTGTTCTGATAGTGGCTTTGCAGATGTTCTTTCAATAAATCGTGAAACGCGGGTTGGAACGGCGCCGCACCAGCCCAGCCCGAGGCGTTACAGCCCGTGGAAATACTGTCTCCCAGCAGCACGATCGAAACGGTATCGTGTTTCCGCAGTTTCTGAATCGTGCGCGGCAGGGCTTTCTCATCAAAGGTCGGCACGATGGCTTGCCAGTCGACGGGCTTATGCTGGTAGGTGATGCCGGTCTGCATGTTGTGATATTCCAGTTGTCCGCCGAAGAAGATTTCCCCGTTACCATCGCGGTGTGTCAATTTGTGCCGTTGTGAATCAGCGGGGCGACGCAGGTCGGCCGGCGTGTGTGAAATGATGCGTGAATCTTTCGGAAGTGTGATCTCACGGGTTCCCGGCTTCCAGACATAATCGCGGCCTGCCTCGTATGTGATGTCACCTGCGGAATTACTGACTTTGAGCACTTTCTCGACGGGAAACAGGACGGATGCTTTCGCTTCCCCTGTCTCTGGATCTTTGATAAACAGCACCGATTCCCCTTCGATGGTGTCTCCCTGCCAGAACGGTTTCAGAAGTTCCGGTGTGTACTTCCCTTGAGACGGTGAAGGGTCGGCGGCGAATGCTGCTGCGGCTCCTGACAGCACAAGCATCCCGGCACTCAGGAGATAACTCAGATAACAGGGGGTTGTCCTGATGATCGATGTGAACCGAAACCGATGCCGCTTGCTGATTTGAATATGACCGTTCACAAGAATCTCCATTTGCGCTTTTATAAAAAGTGAACTCAGTTAGAATACATGTGTTATTATTGTAACTGCTTCCATTTCGTTTGTCTGCTGATTTCGGATTTGACCCGACCAATATCATAATATTGTCATGGAGGACAACTCATTCCGCTTCCGCCATTTCATTTCTGTCCGGGGCTGCTTGCCAAAGCCTTTGGTTCTAGCTATTTCTGGCTCACTTCGTACGTGGCTGCGAATGTACTGATTGATCTGGAAGTGTTGTACTATCTCAGCAGAAATGAGCCGCCCTATCATCGATACCTGCATACCTATGTGGGAGGCATTGCAATGGGTGTCGTTGCGGGACTGTTGATGTTCGGCGTCGTGCAGATGGTTCGTCGCGTATTGCCCGCCAGTTCGAGCTGGGGAGAACGCCTGGCAAAAACGCCGCGGCGGCGGTTACTCTGGCAGTCACTGGTGGCCGGTCTGATAGGCGGCGTGTCGCATATTCTACTCGACAGTCTGATGCACGAGGAAATGAATCCGTTCTGGCCGCTGGCTGAGGGAAACACATTGGTGGGTTTGATCAGCGTACCTGCATTGCACATCGCCCTGGCCGCGATTGGTTTCTTCGGGTTGATCTTCTGGCTGCTGCTGCGTGAATCGTAAAAACCGGGTAATTCACGAATGAAATAATATGCGTCGTTGTTAAAGAAAAACGGTCCCAATCAGATCCAAGCAGACTGAGGACAACGGCCGGATTTTCTCGACAGGACGTTTTTTTTGACTTTTTGTTTGTAAGAAACCGCACGCTCAAGTTACTAATACTTCCGGAAAGAAATTTTACATTGCTGGACGAAAATCAAAAAACACTGTTCATGAACTGGTTTGGCGAGCACGGCTCGTCAGTCATGAAGGTGGCACGCGCTTACACGCGCACCAGCGAGGATACCCAGGACCTGGCACAGGAAATTCTGCTCCAGGCATGGCAGTCTTTGCCGAATTTCGAGCAGAAGTCGAGCGTCGCAACGTGGTTTTATCGTGTGGCATTACAGACCGCAATGAACTGGCAAAGAAAGGACAAACCTCGTCGGGCAAGTCAAAAACCGTTGCTGGAGGTGCAAGCCGTAGCAACGGAGGGGGGAGACGGTGCCGCGCAGATTCAGCAGCGAGATACTGTTGAACAACTCTACCGTGCCATTCACCAGTTACCAAAAGCCGATGCGGCACTGGTACTGCTGTATCTGGACGAACTGAGTTATCGGGAGATGGCCGACGTACTCGGCATCTCAGAAAATAATGTAGGCGTGAAGTTGAACCGGGCCAAAAAAGCGCTGAATGAACTGATGAAAGGGGAAACAGATGGCTCCTGACAAATTTCAGCAAGCCTGGCAGGCACAATCATCTCAGACGCGTGTCATCATCGATGCCGACTTACTGCGCGAGGAAGTGCAGCGCGACCAGCAAAATTTTCGATCTATGATTTTCTATCGCGATTTTCGTGAAGTCGCAATCGCACTCCTGCTGATTCCCATCTGGTTCATTATGGGGGCCGTGACAAAGTCCCCCTGGACATGGTATTTGACAGTCCCGGTTCTCGTCTGGATGGCCGGGTTTATGCTCGTGTATCGCTTGCGTCACAAGCAGAAGCCTACTGAGCCAGGTGAACCGCTGCTGCTTTGCGTGCAGCGTTCATTGACCGAGGTGGAAGATCAAATCTGGTTGCTGCGCAATATTTTCTGGTGGTATCTACTGCCGCCCAGCATTTCCATCCTGGCATTTTTTGCCCATACTTCCTGGTTGTTACGGTCAGGAGGCTGGTTTTTTGCTCTCATTTCCTTCGTCTTTTCCGTCGGCTTTGTGGTCGTACTCTATTCGTTCATTTATTTCCTGAATCAGCGCGCCGTACTTTTGCTGCTTGAACCGCGACGCCAGGAGTTGTTGACGCTGCTCAACAGTCTCCGAGATGAGACGACCGGCAAAGGCGCAGACGATCATGTCGCCTTGCCGGGATTGCCCTTTGCAAAAGAGAGTCTCTACACATCATGTGCTTCTCAGACCAGAGTCGCCATTGGCTTGTTTGTATTTGTGCTCATCATCCTGATTGTGGTATTCATAGTCAATTCGGCGATCAACACAGACCCCGATCCTCAGACAGGTCAATTCTATCTGAAGAGATCCCCTTTCGCCGCAGTGCGCTGGCAGGAATCTCAACCGGAAGTCAAACTGGGTGAGGAGTGGTTCAAGCTCGTATCGCTGGAGGGACTGCCTGCCTCCGAGATTGTGGCGTTCAGCAAACAGACCTATCGAGACAAGTGGCGGAAACGAGTTGAAGAAGATCTCGTCGAACTACTCACCCGCATGGGGCATCCGCCAGAAAAAACGGTCACTCTGAAGATCCAATCACTGACGTCGGCGGAGACGCAGGTCCGGAAAGAGGTCCCCATGACAGAAGAGAATCGATCAGCGATTTATGAAGCGGCCCGAAAACGGGAGACTTCGGAACCCTGACGCGAGTGCGTATCGCCATCTCCATCGATAACACGGAGCAGTGCATGCTTAATGAACTGCCAGCTGAAAATTCGAGAGCCAGGAATCATTCTGGAACAAGTTTCAACAGTCGCAGATTGCGAATGACACATTACTGTTAAAAGCTTTCAGTTACTTTCTTCAGGTTTACTGCTCTCAATTCTCCTCGTTTTACTTTGATCTGAGGAGTGTTGTTCATCGTAATATTTAAGTAAGAGTCGTTCGGAACGGAAGCCGGTTAAGTATAAGATTAGAGCGAAAAATACATAGTTGATGTAAAATCCGATCAAAAAACCAAGTAGAACTCCAATCTTGATCCAGAAGAACACAAATGATTCTTCATCCGGTTCAACCATTTTCGGGATTCCGTCTAAAGTAGCAGGAA
>NZ_CALFPF010000166.1 GCF_937919775.1 uncultured Gimesia sp. | reverse complement strand
AACTACATTATTCAATAGCAGCTGGCGAAGTGTGTAAGCGGGACTTTCTAAAGAGATTCAAATGAATACAGATTCAAGACCACGAATTCTGATAACCGGGATGGGGATTCTCACCCCGATTGGGATCGGAGTGGATGCGTTTCAAGACAGTTTGATGTCCGGAAGATCGGGCATTAAAAAATCGGAACTATACTCCTACCTGGCAGCACCTGATAGTTGCGTCGGGGAAATTTCAGATTTCAACGACTCCACGATTAAAAAACAGTACCTTAAAGATCAGAAGAAAAGCCTTAAGGTCATGTGTCGTGAGATTCAACTGGGCGTGGCTTCCGCGAATCTGGCGATGGAAGATTCTGCACTGGACCTGTCAGGCGTTGACAGTGAGCGTTTTGGAATTGAATTTGGCGCGAATTTGATGTTGAGCCCCCCGGATGTGCTGTATGGTGCTTGTGTCGCCTGCGCGAACGGGACTCAGTTTGAATACGAACGTTGGGGCACTGACGGGTTGGCCAAGATGGAACCGCTCTGGTTGTTGAAGTATCTTCCGAACATGCCGGCGTGTCATATCGGCATTATCATTGACGCCCGTGGGCCGAACAACTCGATCACACAGGCCGAGGCATCTGGTAATCTGGTGTTGGGAGAAGCGCAGAGCGTGATTGAACGTGGCTGGGCTGATGTCATGATCGCAGGCGTGACTGGAACCCGCGTGCATGAAGTGAAATCAATTCATGCCAAATTCTGGGACGAGCTGGCAGATTCGCCAGCAGAGTTTTCAAAGCGTTCGCGCCCCTTTGATAAAGCACGAACCGGTCAGGTGGTTGGCGAAGCGGCTTGCTCGCTGCTGCTGGAAGAAAAATCGCATGCAGAAAAACGTGGCGCAAAAGTCTGGGGAGAGCTTCTGGGGGCTGGCGCCTCTTGCGTCATCAACCGTGATGGCTCAGTCAATACCAGAGCAGCCATTGCCAACTCGATCAGATCGGCACTGAAAAACGCCGGAGTAGAACCGGGCGATATCGGTCATATCAATGCGCATGGCCTGGGTGAGCGGGCGTTTGATATCGAGGAGTTTCAAGCGATTCAGGACACCTTCGGTGATATTGCCACAAAGGTTCCGGTTACAGCACTCAAGAGTTACTTTGGAAATTCTGGTTCAGGCTGTGGCATTGTCGAAGTCAGTGGTTCGCTGGTTGCTTTGAAGCAGGGAATGATTCCTGCGACATTGAACTACGAAACTCCTGATTCTGATTGTCCGTTGAACGTGGTTCGAAATGAACCCCTGGCGACAAATAACAAGTTGTTTCTGAAAATCAGCACGACAACATTCGGACAAGCCAGTGCTTCCGTAGTTTGTGGCGCGTGAACTCATAAAACTGAGCGATAAAATAAACAGCCTCGGAAAGTAGGAATTACTTTCCGAGGCTGTTTTTTAGTTTGTGCTCAGGTTGCTTGTAGCCTCTCTCCGGACAATAACAGTAGAAGAGAGGCTCTCGTTAAATGGGACGCGATTAGAATTTCTTGAGTGCGTACTGAGCGCCACGGTAAGCCGACAGGTTCTTCATGTTGGTGTTGAGGGCCTGCTGGAAATTTTGAGTGGCTGTGGCATTGTCGCCGGCGATAAGTGCCTTTTCCCCGATGAAAAAATGCGCTTCGCAAGTTTGGGCTTTGGTACGTTCCTGGTCTTTGACGTCAATGGCTTTAATCAGATCCGCTTCGGAGATCGCGCCCATCAAAAAAGCGAGGAGATTGTCAACAGAGTCGCGCGTGTCAGGCTTTTGTGAAGGGGTCGATTGAAATTTGGCATCTGCAGCCGCTTTTTGATCGCTGCGTACCATCGCAACGTACAGCCAGGGGTTTAAAACTTTCATCTGCTCCGGGGCCAATTGTGCTGCCAGATTGAACTCGGCAATCGCTGCGGGAAAATCCTGGCTGAAAAAGTAGGAGAATCCCAGGTCCGAATGCAGGGCTGCATTTTGCGGATCAAGTTGAACGGCCTGTTTCTGGTCTACAAGTGCTTGAGCAATGTTTCCCTGCAGGAGCCGGGCTTCTCCTCGCATTCCCAGGACGAACGGTTGATTCGGGGCTATGGACAATGACTGTGTCAGATCTGCTTCAGCCGTTTGCGGGTTGCCTCCTTCCAGATACGCAAAGCCCCTGTTCGTAATGGCATGGTGGTATTGGGGGTCAATCTGAATGGCGCGGGAGAAGTCGTTGATTGCTTCCTGAAGTTTTCCCTGCTGCTGATAAAACATGGCTCTGTTGTTGTAGACCACAGGTGAATTTGGCTGTTTCTGCACTACCTGATTGAAACTGGCCAGTGCCATTTCATTGTTTCCCGCTAAAGCATAAGCGTCCGGCAGTGCCAGTTGAGCGGCAAAGTGGTCGGGTGAAAGCTTGATTGTTTCAGCGAAGTCATTGGCTGCATCCTGCGGCTTATTCAAAGGCAGATAGATCATTCCGCGCTGATAGTGAAAATTGGCTCGTTCTTCAGGGGTCAGATTCGGGCGAGCCAGAATTTGATTGGCGACATTTAAGGCTGTTTCTGCATGGCTTTTTTTGTTTTCCATGACAGCCAGATTCATCATTCCGAAGAGATAGGGCAGGTAGTAATTTACATTCTGGTTTTGGCTGAAGCGGATCGCCTCACGTGCATCACCCACACCGTCTCTGATGGTTTGTGCATTTCCCTGTTCGCGTCCTGATTCTACTCGTGCACTCGCACGTAAATAGAAGGCGACATGATCGTCCGGTTTTTGCTGTAAAACCTGCGAGGTCAGTTCAATGGATTTTGCAAAGTCGCCCTGTTGCTGGGCCTGGTCGGCTTGTATTTTTTGTTGAGCAAAAGGGTCGTTTGCATCAGGTGTCTGTGCAGCCGCGGTGAACGGAATCACGACGCAGAAAATTAAAAGGGGGATCAAGCGAGACATTCCAGGAGTGTCCTTCAGAAAGTGAGGATGCATTTTTCAAATTTACAAACCCGGCAAGCTGCAAAAGAGATCGGTCTGACCGGGATATCTTCCTAATACTATAGTAGATTTCGATTTTGATGGAGACCAATCTTTCAACAACAGAGAGAAACTGACTAAAAGGGGGCTTTCCCGGTTGTTAAAGTATTAGCATAATTTACCGGCAGTGACCTGTAAATGGTAACAGTACTCGCTCCTGTTTAACGCTTCTGGAATGCAGGAACTGAGTCGTTCTGAAATAGTTGCCTGCGGTGCTTGACATCTGAGCGCGCGGAGATTAATTTCATTGAGAATAGAGTATTCTCTTTAAGGGATACTTTATGCGCAATTGTCTTGCATACTGGTGTTCAGTGTGCAGTGTGTTTGCAAGGGGGAACAGGTCGTTGTGACTGTTTGCTTCTTTGTGATGAATCGGCATTCGTAAACTCGAATGGAGTCCTCTGATATGTAGGCTGGTTGGAACTCGAGCATTAGCTCACCAATCCGATTGTCGTGATTTGTTGTTTTGGAAATGACAATTGCGGCTCTACTGAGCTACCGTTTTGCGGTGGTTGAGGTAGTCATAAAGTGGGCATGTTCCCGCTTTTTTTTGTTAATGGCGATACCGTTGAATGCTGTTTTTTCAGCGGTGTCAGAAGTCTGGAATAGATTTGACCGGTTCAGGTCTTGTTTGAGTAGTTTTCGAGTCAGTTGATCTGAATCAGCTGTCGAATGAAGGAAACACAATTATGGACGGTAAGGAAGTTCTCCGCATTGTTGATGCCATTCAGCGCGATAAGAGCATTGATAAAGAGATCGTGTTTGGTGGCATTGAACAGGCCATCTTATCCGCCGCGCGCAGGCACTTTGGGGATGATCACGAGCTTACTGTCAATATTGATCGTGAATCTGGCGAACCGACTGTTTTTTGTGATAATGAAGAACTGGATCAGGATGTTCTGGGCGAAATTCTGGGACGCGTTGCTGCTCAGACAGCTAAGCAGGTCATGATTCAAAAAATCCGTGAAGCCGAACGTGATTCGGTTTTTGATGAATATATGGAAATGCAGCATCAATCGGTTTCGGGAACTGTTTCCCGGGTCGAAGGTGGCGCAGTGCTGATTAACCTGGGTAAAATCGAAGGTATTCTTCCTCGAGGTGAGCAGATTCCCGGTGAATCGTTTCGGGTTGGTGATCGCGTGCGTGCGGTCGTTCTGGACGTTCGCAAAGCCGGCAGTCGCGTGAAGGTGATTCTCTCGCGAACGCATCCAGACATGGTACGCCGCTTGTTTGAGCTGGAAATTCCGGAAGTTTCAGATCGTATTATTGATGTTCGTTCTCTGGCCAGGGAAGCCGGCTATCGATCTAAAGTAGCTGTTTCCTGTAGCGACAGCAGTATTGATTGCGTGGGAGCCTGCGTCGGCATGCGGGGAGCCCGGATCAAGAATATTGTGGATGAGCTTGCCGGTGAGCGGATTGATATTGTCCGTTGGAACGACTCGTTGCAGGTTCTGGTTCCCAATTCGCTGCAGCCCGCGGAAGTGGAAGATGTGATTCTGTGTCCCATGTTAGGGCGTGTGATTGTGCTGGTACGCGACGATCAACTCCCTCTGGCAATTGGCAGAAAAGGGCAGAATGTGCGTCTGGCTTCCAAATTGGTCGGTTGGGATATCGAAGTGATGACTCAAACTGAGCTGGATCAACAATTAGATAAAACCGTTGAAGCATTTTCTTCGATTCCCGGCGTTTCCGAAGAGTTGGCTGAAAGTCTGGTGTCACAGGGTTTCTTCAGTTATTACGATTTGTCGGTGATCGAACCTGATCAGTTAGCAGAACTTGGCGGGCTGACTGCTGAGCAGTGCGAACAGATTGTTGAAGTTGCCGATCGGGAAAGTGAACGTGTCGAGGCTGAAGAGGACGCAATGCGTTCTGCCAAGAAGACTCATCCCGGGGCTTCTGCAGCAAAACCTGCTACGGAGAATCTTGTAGAGGAAGTTGCTGAACCAGCCGTGGCAGATTTGGAAGAAGCTGCAACGGCATTAGAGGAAGATGCGGTTACAGCAGAAGAAGATACAGTTGCAGTAGAGGAAGACACGACAGATTCGGAAGAAGCCATCGGTTCTCAGGAAGTCCCGGTGAATGCAGAAAACGCGACGGAAGAATCGACAGAGAAACAGGAATAAATCGTTTTATTACGAGTAAGTGTGATGAGGCAGTTGCCTCATCAGGCAATATGTTTGAGTCCGACTGGATTTAAAAGCGTATTGCAGAATTGTTCACGGGAGAAGGGCTGTTGAAGATACGTATTTTTGCTCTTGCAAAAGAGTTGGGAATGGACAGCAAAGTGCTGATCGATGAATGTAACCAAGCGGGGGTGAAGTTGAAAAACTCCGCTTTGGCCAGCATCACGCCCGACGAACGTGACATTGTCATTGCCTATTTAAATAAGAATAAGAGCGATCAACCTTCTGAGAGTTCAGCAGAGGCTGTTGATCAAGCAACTCTGGTGCCTCAGCGGGAGCAGACTAGACTACGGACCATCAAGTCGATGACGTCCCGAGCACAGTCTACACGGGCCATGTCGCAAACATCCTCCCGCGCATCTGATGAAGAAGAGCTTTCCGACCAGGGGGAAGAAGACATATCAGGCGTGGCGGTTGAAGAGGACGAACTGGAAACGGCTGAAGGCGGTACAGAGGGTTCTTCTGCTAAACACGAAGAGTCTGAAGCAGCGACCGATTCTGTGGAAGCCCGTTCCGGTCTACTCAAACGCAAATCTGCGGGAGGCGTGCCCCAGGATACCGAAAAGGGAGAGTCTGAGCAGGTTTTCAGTCGTGGCGATTATGTTCCTGGCGGCGGCGGAAGTTCGACGATACGTGAAATGAAACCACGAGGTTCCACACGTTCCGGGAAGCAGCAACCCAAATCAAAAACCAAGTCGGCTTTGCCTGCGGTGGCAGCTCCTCCTGCGTACAAGCAGCCGGTGATTCAGAAGGTAAAGAAAAAAGAAGAGAAAGCTCAAAAGCCTGAAGTTCGTCTGACAGCAGATATTCTGGAGCAAAAGAGCCCACTGGCTGCGCATCTTGCTCAGCATACGGAACAGAAAAAGCGGGATAAAGACCGTGATATTCCGGATTCAGATGATGATTCAAAGGATGAACGTCGGGGAAGTCTGAGCCTGGTCGAAGCGCGGAAACAGCGTCGAGAGCAGCGTAAAGATGGACGCCGGGTCTTTGCTCCTGACGGAACAGAGCAGCAGGAAGTTGTCGGCCGTCGTCCCCGTCGGTCAAAGCGGAAACATGATACCGGGCATGTCATCCACAAAACAGATGTGGAAGTCGAAGTGCCGATGACGGTCCGCAGTTTATCGGAAGCAATGGGCCGCCCTGCCAAAGCAATCATGTCAATCATGTTTAAAGAATTTGGTGAAATGGTGACCATCAACCAGATCGTTGAAGAAGACATCGCTTTGGCTGTGGCGCTGGAATTAGGGGTCGACCTGACCTTCAAAAAACAAAAAGGAGCCTTGGAAACGGTCAACGAGATTATCGAACAGGAAGACACGTCGGAAGATCTCATTACGCGGCCCCCGATTATTACAGTACTGGGGCACGTCGATCATGGTAAAACGACGCTTGTCGATGCACTGCGAAACTCCCGAGTGGTCGAAGGTGAAGCGGGTGGGATTACCCAGCATATAGCCGCTTATCAGGTCGAATATAACGGACACAAACTGACATTTGTAGATACGCCGGGACACGCTGCTTTCAGTGAAATGCGATCACGTGGCGCGAATGTGACCGATATGGTTGTACTCGTCGTTGCAGCCGATGATGGTGTCATGCCTCAGACTGCTGAAAGTATCAGCCACGTCAAAGCATCAGGTGTGCCGATGGTTGTGGCAATGAACAAGATCGACCTGCCCGAAATCAATGAACAAAAAGTGTTGACGGACCTTGCGAGCCACGATGTCCTTCCTGCCGAATGGGGGGGGGAAACCGAAGTCATACGCGTATCTGCTTTGAAGAAAACCGGCCTGGACAATCTGCTCGAAACTCTGTTGTTGACAGCGGAGTTGCATGAACTCAAAGCGAACCCGAATCGGCCTGCCGTTGGCGTCTGCCTCGAAGGGTTCCGCGACGAAGGACGCGGCTCGGTTGCCTGGTTGATTGTTCAAAAAGGAACGCTGCGGGTTGGTGATGCCGTGATCTGCGGTAAATCGTATGGTTATATTCGTGCCATGTATGACGACAAGGATCAGCTGGTTAACGAGGCCGCACCTTCGGTACCTGTTAAAGTAGCCGGTCTGGATTCGGTGCCTGGTGCCGGCGATCACTTTGTTGTGGTTGCTGACATCGATCAGGCAAGAGCACTGGCTGAAGAGCGACGCCATGAAGGGCGTGCCGATACTTTGTCCAGACACAGTGGTGGTCCGCGAACTCTGGAAGATATCATGGGGTCTGCCCGCGAAGGGTTGATTCAGGATTTGCCATTGATTATCAAAGCGGATACTCCCGGTTCTCTGGAAGCAATCCGAAGTGAAATCGGGAAGTTTGAACACCCTGAAGTACGCGTCAAAATTCTGCATGAAGGAGTCGGCGGAGTTAACGAAAGCGATGTTTCTCTGGCAAGTGCATCGAATGCCATTATTATCGCGTTCCATGTGGTCGCAGAAGATCGAGCCCGGAATCTGGCGTCACAGGAAAATGTAGAGATCCGTCGCTACAGTATTATTTACGAAGTTCTGGATGATATCAAACTGTCACTGGAAGGGATGTTACGTCCTGATCTGGTGCAGGAACAAACCGGGCGTGTTCTGGTTCTGCAGACGTTTTCGATCAGCCGCTTTGGAAAGATTGCTGGCTGCCGGGTACTGAATGGAACCATCAATCGAAATGATCGCGTCAATCTGATACGAGATCAGAAGATTCTCAATCAGTATGGGATTGCTTCGCTGAAGAGAGAAAAGGACGATGTCAAGGAAGTTCGCGAAGGTATGGAGTGTGGAATTCTGCTTGCCGGGTTTAATGATATTAAAGAGGGTGACCTGTTAGAAGCATTCCGAATCAACGAAGTGAAACGAACTCTCGAATCCTCTTCTTAATATAAACACAAGCCAGTGAATGCGTACGGGGACTGAATGACATCACGTCGATTAGCAAAAATCGCTCAGGCGATATTAGAAACAGTGAGTACAACGATTCTGTTGCATTTGCGCGATCCTCGTATCCAGAATGTAACGGTATTACATGTTGAAGTCGCTCCGGATGTGCAGTCTGCCAAGATTTATATTTCGATCATGGGAGATGAAAAGGCAAAAGCACTATGTATGCATGGTTTGGAGTCAGCAAAAGGATTCATTCAATCCAAAATCGCGGATCGAATCCAAACCCGCTATACGCCTATTATCAGATTTGTTCAGGATTCTGTTGTGAAGGATTCGGCTGAGGCACTTCGTATTTTGGATGAGTTACAGATCGAGCGAGAAGCAGAGGAGTTGGCGAAGAAATCTTCTCTAGAAGATAATCAGAGCTCTGATGAAGAATCACACGGGGATTAATAGACAGTATTTCCGTAAATGAAAGAGTTGTTTTCATTACTTTCCATTTGAAATATTTCAAGCATTGCACAGACAGATATGGTTGCCAAAAAAATTTCAACATCAGAAAAACAGACTGTTTGTAAGAAGCTGATCAACCTGCTCAAAAAGCGATATTCAGCGACATTACCAAAGTATGATCGTCCTGTACTGGAGACGATCTTACATGCCATCTGTCTTGAAAATACGACGGACTCTCTGGCTGATGAAGTTTTTGATTCTCTTCTGGAAGGTTTTCATGATCTGAACGAGATCCGTGTCAGCACAATTTCTGAATTGGAATCCGTGTTTTCGGCAGTCGGTGATGCCGAATGGCGGGCATACCGGATCAGATCAGTCCTGCAATATGTGTTTGACAAGGAATTTTGTTTTGATCTGGATCTGTTGAAAAAGAAGACATTGGAGCAGGCTCAAAAGCAGTTGACGAAAATGAAAACGTTAACCCCCTTTGTGATCAACCACACTTTGCAGGTTGTTCTGGGGAGCCATGCAGTGCCGGTGGATGAGAAAATCCTGAATGCAAGCAAGTGGCTGGGGCTGCTGCCTGCCGAAGAACCCATCGAAACAGCGAGCGACAGTCTGAAATCAAGTATTCGTAAGTCCGATGCCCCTTTATTCAGTCATTTATTACGCTGCCTGGCGACCGACGAAGAACTTGCGGCTGATTTTAATTTAGCCAGGAATCCATTACCGGCAGATGGCGTGGATTTCGCGCAGGCTCCCAACCGACTGGAGAGTTTATTTGCGAATCCGCTATCCAAGCAGAAAAAAAAGGTGAAAAAGAAGAAGACGTCAGCCACAACCAAAAAAACGACTGCCACAGTGAAAAAGAAATTACCTGCCAAGTCTGATAAATCGGCGACAAAGAAAACGGCCAGCAAAGCTGCTCCCGCTAAACGGGCGGCTACCAAGAAAAAAGTTCCCAAAAAGAAATCTTCCTCAACAAAAAAATAGGTTGTCGGGAATTCGATCAATCCTTGCCAGCTAACCTCTCATATCGCCACCAGCCGCCATCATGATACCTGTGTCAGTAATTATCTCCTGTTTCCCGGTGCTAAAATCATAGATTCCGCAAAAAGCAGGCTTGGAGAAGGTGGTGAATAGGCGTTACAATAAATATT
>NZ_CALFPF010000165.1 GCF_937919775.1 uncultured Gimesia sp. | reverse complement strand
ATTAAAATGATGGGCAGTATTAATTCGGACAGTCTGAAAGACCTGGATGAACTGGAATGCCGCTTTGAATATTTGAAATCACAACTGGAGGACCTGCAAGAAGCGAAAACATCGCTGGAAGAAATCATCCGTCGGATCAATGTGGAGAGCAGGCGGTTATTCGTAGATACGTTTGATGTGATTCGTGGCCACTTTCAGGAAATCTTCCGGAAACTGTTCGGAGGCGGAGAAGCCGACATCATTCTGGAAGATCCGGATGATGTTCTGGAATGCGGAATTGAAATCGTGGCACGTCCGCCCGGCAAAGAGCTGCGGGGGCTGACGTTATTGAGTGGTGGTGAAAAAACGTTGACGGCGGTTGCCCTGTTAATGTCGATCTTCCGCAGTCGTCCCAGCCCGTTCTGTATTCTGGACGAAGTTGACGCCGCGCTGGATGAAGCCAATGTCGAGCGTTACGCCGGTCTGATTGACGATTTCAAGGAAACCACGCAGTTCATTATGATCACGCATAATAAGCGGTCTATGACTGTCGGGAATGTCCTGTATGGAGTTACAATGGAGCAGTCAGGTGTCTCCAAGCGGATGTCGGTGCGATTTGATGACATCAGCGAAGACGGCAACTTCAAACAGGCCAATTCGTCCAATAATGCTTCCGAGGCAGCGTAGACCGTTTTTCTGAATTTGAATTGGTCTTTGCAAATGGGATGAACCGGGGCTAACGCCTTTCGGCTAATAAGTCATTCCGGCTGTCAAAGTACCTGAAAACAAGATCAGCCGCACGGCGTTAGCCGCGGTTAAAACCGACTTGGATCAGGTTGCGGTCCTGGAATTCACATTCAAAACAATAAATAAACACGACCTGGCGGAAACGGAATCAATTACCCGGGCTGCGATCGAGGTTCAAATGTCAGATTTGACACATTTTGATGAAGAGGGTGCCAGTCGCATGGTCGATGTCGGCGATAAAGCAGTCACTTCACGGACTGCGATTGCAGAATCTTTCGTCACGATGCTGCCTGAAACACAAAAACTCATTTTGGATCGACAGATTTCCAAAGGAGACGTGCTGGAGATCGCCCGCATTGCCGGAATTATGGCGACCAAAAAAACGGCAGACCTGATCCCGTTATGTCATCCACTCAGTCTCAATAGTGTGCGTCTTGATTTTGAGCCTCTGAATGAGACGACCATCCGCATTGAATCGACAGTAAAAGTTGATGGCAAGACGGGCGTCGAAATGGAAGCGTTGACCGCAGTCAGTGTTGCCGCTTTAACCATTTATGACATGTGCAAAGCTGTTGACCGGGCTATGAGTCTCGGACCGACCCGGCTTGTCGAAAAATCGGGCGGGAAAAGCGGCCATTATATCAGGACGGCGGACTGATCATTCGGGTTTCCAGTACAGCGAGACCTCGGTTTTCGATATGAATCGGCTTTGATTTGATCCCGAAATTCAGGAAAGCGCAATTTCGCCCTCTGAATTCACAGAGGGGGCCCCTGTTTGCATTCCTATCTGTAGACAGAATGCGTACAATGACTGCGAATCGTGGCCTGGGATTACAGGTCATATGTTCCGTGTTTAATAATAACCGACCGCCAGACAAAAACTGGAAAATCGAATCGATATTGTGGTGAGGCTGTAATGGGGGACCATCTTACGACACACGACCTGTTGGCACGTGTCGAAGAGTTAATTGGCGGTGAACTGGAACAGGCAGAACGCGTTTTTTTGAGCGAAGTCAGCTCGAAACACCCCTATGTTCACGACGTTCTGCAGCATATCACTCGCTTTCAGGGAAAGCGGCTGCGCCCGATCCTGCTGCTGCTTTCAGCGGCCGCAACGGGGGGAATTAAAGACAGTCATTTTGTGCTGGCTTCCGTGGTGGAAATGATCCATCTGGCAACGCTGGTACATGATGATGTGTTGGATGATGCCTTGATCCGCCGTCATGTGGCGACGGTCAATTCCCGCTGGAATAATGAGACCAGTGTCCTGGTCGGTGATTTTTTATTCACACATGCGTTCCACCTGACCGCCAGCCTGGGCGATGCACGTGCCTGCCGGTTGATTGGTCGTGCAACGAATCTGGTTTGTGAAGGTGAACTGGCGCAGATTTACGAACGGGGTAATCTGAATCTTTCCGAAGCGCAGTATTTGCAGATCATTAACGGGAAAACGGCTGAACTTTGTGCGATCAGTACACAATTAGGGGCGATCTACTCTGACGCTGACGAAAAAGTGATCCAGGCCATGGATGATTACGGTCGCGCCCTGGGGGTCGCATTCCAGATTACCGATGATTTGCTGGATTTACTCGGCAATGAAGAACAAATGGGTAAATCGCTCGGCTCAGATCTGCAAAAAGAAAAGCTGACCCTGCCCCTGATTCGACTGCTGGATCAGTGCAGTCAGGATGACCAGACCGCGATTCAGGAAATTCTGTCCCAGCCGGATCCACAAACAAAATCGCGTCTCGCTCAATTTATTAAAAACAGTGATGCGATTGAGTATGCCGGCAATCGTGCTCGTGAATTTGCGAAACAGGCCAGGGAAGCGCTCAAATTTTGTCCCGAATCACAGGCGAGACAGATTCTTGAGGAACTGACAGAATTTGCTATCCAGAGAACGATCTAATATCATGGGGGAGTAATTCAATCGTAAGATTGCATTCAACCGGTCGTGGAGAGCAGGGCGTCTCTCAATTTACGACTGTGACCTATCAGATAAAGAGGCCAGAGTACATTGCACAGTAATCCAATATTCATCCGGGAAGCGTTGACGTCTCCCCGTCAACTTCGCCACTACCTGATTCGTTCCGGTTACGTCGCTGCGTTCTTTATTCTGATTTTCACAGCCGGCCAGACGATTTTGGGAACGCAGCAGATTCAGACCACGACCATTGGAGAATTTGCCCGTCTGGGAAATCTGATCTTCCAGATGATTGCCTTCCTGCAGTTGCTGCTCGTACTTTTTTTCACACTTTTATTTTCGGCGGGAAGTGTCGCCCAGGAAAAAGACCGCGGAACACTGATCCTGTTACTGATGACCGAGCTCAAAGACCGTGAGCTGGTGAGTGGTAAAATCCAGTCCAGCCTGCTCATCGTGTATGTTCTGCTGGCTGCGTCCATTCCGGTATTTGTGTTCCTGTATATGCTGGGAGGCATTGAGTTACCACAGATTATCTGGGTGGAAATTCTGTGCCTGATGACGGTCTTCGCGACCGGTAGCTGGGCAGGACTGGTTGCCTTCTGGCGAGAAAAAACATTCCAGACGCTGGCCATCAGCGTGTTAGGTATGGTGGCCTTTCTGGGAGTGGTGGAACTGCTTGCCAGTCTTGTGAGCGCACAATCGGGAGTGCGTCCCTGGATTGCCGGCTTAAATCCGTTTCGCTCACTGTATGAAATACTGAATCCCCTCTCTTTGAGCACAGGGTTGCAAGCAGTCACGATTAGCGCCTGGCCGTCGCTGATCAGCCTGTTCGTATTGGGCATGGCACTCAAAACTTACACCGTTTTCCGGTTGCGAGCCTGGAATCCTTCACGTTCCGTGTATCAGTCAACGAAGAAGGAAAAAAAAGAAACGGTCATCATCAAAGAGAAAACCCGTCAAATCTGGTCGAATCCCGTCATCTGGCGGGAGATCATGACCAAGGCTTACGGGAGAAAAGCCTTTGTGATTAAGCTGGCTTATTTTCTGCTGGCTGCGTTTAGCCTCTGGTCTGCTTCCACTTCAGAGGCGGTTGCCGAGGGGACGCTGTATCTGGGTGTGATTCCACCACAAGGGCTCGCGTTTGCCGGGATTGCCTGGTTAAGTCTGGTACTCGCGAACACGCAGGCTGTCACGTCGATTACATCAGAAAAAGACAGTAAAACGCTGGAGCTGTTACTGGTGACCGATATTTCCGCCAAGGAATTTGTGCTGGGGAAATTAGGGGGCATCTTCTATAACTGTAAAGAACTGATTCTGGTCCCGACTCTCATTTTAGTCTATCTTGTGAGCCAGGGGGTTTTTTCTACGGAAGGCTTCCTGTGTGCACTCGTTGGCTTTTTAACGCTGATTATATTTGCGGTCGTACTCGGTTTGCATATGGGGCTCACCTATGACAACAGTCGTTCTGCAATCGGCGGCAGTCTGGGAACCATGTTTTTCCTCTTTGTGGGAATTGGAATTTTCATGATTCTGCTGGTTCAGGCGCGGTCTTCTTTTGCTTTGCAGCTGCAAAGCTTCCTGGTATTCATTGTTGTTGGAAGCGCGGCACTGCATTCCGCGTTAACGCACCGCAACCCGTCCCGCGCTCTGGCTATTTCTGCGTGGTTGCTCCCTTTCCTGACATTTTACGCGATTACTTCCTTTTTGCTGGGGGGGACGCTGGGAGTGCTGGTTACGATTCTCTTTGCTTATGGGCTTCCCGTTCTTTCCATGTATATTCCGGCAGTTTCCGAGTTTGATGTTGCCTTGGGAAAAACCACTTTTGATAAAGGATAGAGTGGCTAACCCTGATTCATGATAATCGCATTTATTGATACCATCGCAATTTGGTTTCCAGGGTCACTGGCGTTATTCGCCTTGACTTGTGCTTCCGGGTTCTTTTCGGGAAGCGAGACAGCGATCTTTTACCTCTCGCGGGCTGAACTCAGGCAATTCAGTAAAGGTAAGCCGAGCGAACAGATCGTCGCAACGCTGGCTGCGGACGCAGACCGGCTGCTCACGGCTGTCCTGTTCTGGAATCTGTTGATTAACCTTTCGTATTTCGCCGTCGCCGGAGTGATCGCAAAAAGGCTGGCGGATGCAGGGATGACGGCGGCGGCCGGTTTTTTCAGTGTCGGCAGTCTGCTGGCAATTATTCTGTTCGGTGAAGTGCTTCCCAAGAGTCTTTCGATTGTCTTCCGCAAAAAGATTGCAGTGGCCGTCAGTTGGCCGCTGGCGATTTCCGTTCGCGTGCTTGATCCCGTAATCCCGCTGCTGCAGAATATCAGCAGATTAATGCGACGCACGTTCTGGCCTCAAATCCAGAAAGAATCTTATCTGCACTCCGCAGATCTGGAACGAGCCGTGGATGCGTCGGGCGCCAGCGAAGAAGTCATTCGTCATGAACGACAGATTCTGCACAACATTCTGGATCTTTCAGAAATGCTCGTGGAAGAAGCAATGCGGCCCAGAGGAACGTACCTCACGTTCAATATGCCATTGAAACTGGAAGACCTGACGAAAATTACTCCCAACACCGATTACATCATTTTGCGGAAACGCGAGAATAATTCCGATGAAATCAATCAGATCATCTCTCTGTCGGACCTGTCTTCGTTTACGGAAAAATCGCTGAATCAAAGATCGAAGCGCATCATTCATGTTCCCTGGTGTGCCAATCTTGCCGATGTCTTTTCGCGATTTCAAACGGAAGATTGTCACTTTGCTTCCGTCGTTGATGAATATGGAGAGACCATCGGCATTGCCACCTATGCTGATATCATTGATACCATTCTTTCACCGGAACCAAGTCGGGCCAAACGAATTTTAAGGCGTGAACCGGTGCGTGAAGTTTCTCCGGGCGTGTACCACGTAGAGGGGATTACCACGCTGCGTTACCTCTGTCGCAAGCTGCAGCAGGATTACGAAATTGCTGACGACGGCTTGTTAACGGTCGCCGGGATGTTTCATGAAAAACTGGAACGCATCCCGGAAGTGGGTGACCTTTGCGACTGGCAGGGCTTTCAGTTGGAAGTGATTGAAGTTCGCAAACTGGGGCATTTGATTGCGGAACTTAAAAAAGTAGAACCACCCGTCAATGAAGATCTGACTGGGGAATAGCATTAATCGATGCAGGCGTTAGTGCGGCGGTTGAGTGAATCGAATTTGAGAGTCAGATGCGAGATTCCTGCCGGATATGCTTCATTTTATTTTCGCCGCTGTGTCAGCAGCGTGTTAAACAGGCTTTCCGCGGTTTCAAACACTTTCACATTCGCAGCTGCCTGATGTTTCAGTAGCGGGAGATCCATGATGCCACTATTGATCAAAGGGCTGCTCTCTCCGGCTTCGCTTTCGCTTCCTGAAGCGACATTCACGGCAATCTGATCTACACGCTGACTGATTCGGTGTATGCTTGATAAAGCTGTATGCATCGCAGACGTAACAGAAGAAATTGCCATCAGAGACTCCGGGCATTTTAGCCTGTATCCAGATTCTGTGGGAATTGCTGCGAATCAGGCAGTAAGCAGGTAAAAACTAATTCAACGAATGCATTTTTTCCCTGGTTAATATAGCATATCATCGGAACGCTGGTCGAAAGGAATGAGGGAGCAGTGATTCGCAGGCAGGGTGGCCCCAACAAACGTCTCAGCTGTAACAGTCATGCCGCCTGTAAGGGAAATGGCGATGAAACCGTATTTACTTCTTCCACATGCCGGATAATAAGTAAAACGCGATGATGGGAACGCTGATCGTCGTCAGCACAAAATTCCAAGGCCATGTCTGTGGAAAAACATTGTTTTTCAGGACAAACTGATCGATTAAAATCGCACCGCAAAAAGCCCAGCCACTAAAAATGAACGCCAGCTGTTTCTTTTCTTTTAATTGGTCAGGGGATAACTCGTTCTTCCCTTTGGAGGGTTTACGTTCTTGGACTTTTTTCTCGGGTTTTGGAGCTTTGGAAGACTTTTTGGAGGCGCTTTCAACGGCGGTTGTTTCTGCTTCCTGTTCGCCGTCATCGTTGCGTGTTTCTGCAGCGGCATAATATTTTGCGATCCCCTGGCTGATGGAACGGGGAGTCGCCAGAACCCAGCGGGAGGGAACCTGGTAACGCATCCGCAGCTCGTCTTCCAGATCATGCGTGGGACGATCGGCGCAAGCGACCAGCAAAACGTCGTCATCGATGAATAAAGGCAGAATTGTATTTCGTTTAGCAACCTGCTGCGGCAACAGATCCAGAATACTGTCGTCGGGGAAGGTTTCCTCTAAGTCAATATAAGGCACGCCTTGAGAACGGGCGAGGGCCTGAGTCGCTATTTCGGCATTTACCAGACGCATCTGGACCGCTGCATCGCGCACCGACAAACCGCGTTTCTCTGCAAATTCGACTAACTCGCGAGCCTGAGTTTGATTAATATGTCCCAGCTCGATGAGGATCTCCTCGACCGATTGCGGGCCTGTTTTCTCATCCTCATCAAATTCACGTCCCAGACTTTCATCGTATTCTCTTTTACGCTCCGGGTCCGTCAGGCAGAGCATGGCTTTTGCCAGCTCATTCAGCAATTCCTGCGATTCATTGGAATATTTACCGGAAGCGTATTTGCGAACGTGCGCATTTAATTTCTTATAGTAGGCACGGATTTTTTCTTCATCATCTTCGAATTTGACCAATCGCAGTAAGTCATAATGATGTGGAGGGCGATCCCCTTCCGGTATTCCCAGCCAATCCTTATAGACATCTATTGCCACCGCAGAGGACTCCTTACTCTTGGATCAAAAACGATGTGTTGAATCTCAAATTGATATTACAGTCAATCCCTTCTCAGGGGCTCAGTTTCAGACGCGAAACATCGCCCCTGGATGGGATTGTTACTCTACCAGGTAATCCTGGGCCAGGAGTTCGAACCGATCAACGCCGTCCTTGTCCAGTCCTGAATCACGCACGATTTCGGTCGCCGACTCATTATTACCGGTCAATTCCCGTGCCGACGCATGAATACGACCATTCGAGTCGTAGCGATACGTCACTTCCACAGGTGAGCCTTTCGGCAGATTGGGAGGTAAATTCAAAATGCGGAAATCGCCAATGGTGGAACAGGCATCAGGGTCACTGGCCTCGCCTTCCAGAATGACGACGTGGATACGCTGCTGATTGTCTGTCGTCGTAACAAATTTCTGGCTGACACTGGCGGGGATCTCGGTATTCCGCTTAATCATGATATGATTGATTTTGCGGTTTCGATCATTGGGATCCGTGATTTTGACTCCCAGCGAGTGCGAGTTCACATCAGCAGTGCTGACGCTGCGTAAACGCTTGATGACCGTCTGGGCCATGCGGCTTTCACCGCCGGTGGCCCGGGCTTCAAGAATGGCCGCGTGAATGGCGGCACCCTGTGCGACTGCCTCTTCCGGATTCATCGTGCGTGAAGGTTCGCTGCCGCAGACTTTCTTCAACATCTCTTCGACGACAGGCATCAGGGTGGAACCACCGACCAGCACGACATCGTCCAGTTGGCCTCGTTCCACTCCCGCCTGCTGCATAACCAGTTCCGTCGTGTCACGGGTTCTCTGCAGCAAATCTGCGGTCATCCGTTCGAAGTCGCCTCGTGTCAAGGCGACCGTTAAGGTGTTGCCTTTATGATAAATCGATACGGGAGTCTGTGCTTTCTGGCTTAACTCGCGTTTTGCGTCTTCACACTCCTGCACGCAGGTCCGCATCGTCACGGGATCTTCCCGGGGGTCGCTGCCAAATTTCTTTTTGAACTGCTCTGCGACGTGGTCGACAATACGTTGACTCCAGTCGAGCCCCCCCAGCATGACGTCGCCATCGGTGGCGAGTACGCGGAATTGTGTGGGAGAATATCGCACAACCGTTACGTCAAACGTACCACCCCCCAGGTCATAAACCAGAATGGTTCGATCCCCGTCCGGCATCGCGCCGGGGTTGCCTAACTCATCCCGTTTCCAGGCATAAGCCAGAGTCGCCGCGGTAGGTTCATTGATGATATCAATTACATTCAGACCGGCAATGCGACCGGCGTCCTGAGTCGCTTTGCGGCGCACATCGTTGAAATAATAAGGTACGGTAATCACGGCGTTGGCGATGGGCCCGATTTCCTTTTCAGCGTCCTGCTTCATCTTTTTCAGAATCAAAGCAGAAAGAAATTCGGCTGTCAGTTTTTTTTCCTGATAGACAACATAAAAATGATCGTCTCCCATATGCCTTTTGATGGCTTCGATAATGCGAGAGGGATCATCCTCAATGGCCGTTCTTTCAAAAGAGGGACCAACAACCACGCGGCCTTCCTCTCCCAGTAAAACGACCGAAGGCGTAATTGATCGCCCATCGGTATTCTTCAGGGAGATGGGTTGACCTTCAGTGTTAAGTTGTGCAATTGCTGAGTACGTTGTTCCCAAATCAATGCCAACAGTATGACCTTCAACAAACTTCATAGTGCTACCTTAATTTCATTAATCAAGCAGGTTCATCATGGATCAGGACGTTAGAGTGGAATTAAAGAGAATCAGGAATCAAATCAGGAGACTTCCCGCTTCACTTCTCATGATTCCAAAATTCAAGATTTGTATTACCAGTTCATCTATGTGCCGGCTTAACTCACCTATTCTGCCACTGATGGGATGGGGAATCAAGGACTTGATTGGTGTGAAACCAAAAACTGGCAAAGTCTTAACGGAATGGATTATTCGTTTGTGGGCAAAAATTCAGTGTATCATCAGAACCATCATATTCCCTGCAATTGATACACTCCCTGTGAGATGACTGATAGAAGTGTAGCCGGATCCGGCTCAAAGTACACTCTCGTCATCAGATCCATTGCGGATTATGTCACTATCCCATTAGCCGGCTTTCGTCTGAGGGAAACAGAATTCGCGTAAGGCTTGGCTCTCGGCGAAGTTCACTCTACAATCTAGTTCGCTGTCAGAGTTCATGTCAGGGCCACCAGCTTGCCG
>NZ_CALFPF010000164.1 GCF_937919775.1 uncultured Gimesia sp. | reverse complement strand
ACCATGGTCCAGAATACCGTCAGACCAATTTCTTCCCGAGAATAACTTCGCGAAGTGTATCCAATGAAAGAACATAACGTAAATAAAGCAATGCCATAGCAGATGAATTTAATTACTGCCATGCCGTAGCCCCCGTTAACAAAAAAGAAGTCTTTCCACATTAACGCATTCGCCCAGGTACGGCCGGGAGAAAACAAGATGTTTTTCTTTTTTGAAACGACACCACGTCCGGGACTGGCTGAGATCTCAGTCAGTGCAAAGCGATTGAAGAACAGGCATGACAGCGAGAAGAAAACCATCCCTGCCAGCAGGTTACTCCAAAATTGCATTCCCCAGGGAGATTCGCTGAATCCTGATATGAGAATCATATTGATCTGGTTTAAAACAGAAGACTGACTAAGCCAGTCTAGCGTAGCTTTTGTGTACATGAGAGGTAGAGAATCGTCAGCGATCCACTTTACCTGAACCATCCCATCCAAGGCCCAGCTAAGCAGTGGTGTGCCCCAGAAAAATGCTGCCAGGGAGATCACAACAAGTGTTGAGGCAGAGCGAGAACGGGCACAAACTACGGAACAGAGCAGTCCCAGGTTTGACAGGCAAAACAAAAAAACTGCTAAAGCAGAATAGGCGGCGATGACTTGCGAAAACGTGACGCCACCTAATGTAATCGCGAGTAATGTGAAGGGGAACTGGACGGACAAAAGCAATAGCGCGGACACTAACCGCGGGAATGATTTTCCCAGCAAAAGAGAAATGGGATGCACACCGGCCATTAAGAGTAAGCCGATTGTTTGTTCTTCTTTTTCTTCCGTGATCGCCGTTGCAAAAAAACTGACACCCGCCATTAGAATAAAAACAAAATTGAGATAGATGATTTGTGTGAATAATACCAGGCCAGCTGCTCCAACAATTCGGCTGGTCAAATGTGCCGACATTAAACAAAACAAAATCATGACTGCGAACAGGAATCGAAATAAATGCGTTCGTGTTAAACGAAAGTCGACACTTAATGCGCGATTGTAAAGTGCAAACGTGCCATGAAACATTAACGCACTCCTTGTTCAGTTAAATCCAAAAATGCCTGATTCAAATGTTTCTTATCTCTTTGGAAAGATTCGATCGAACCTTGCATTTCAATGATTTTTGATAACAGATTACCAGTATTGGTAAGTGTTGCGTCAAAAGTTAACCTCAGCTCGCGTGCTTTGTCCGTTTTTTGTACGTTAATCACTCCCGGCTCACTCGCCAATGACTCTGCAAGCCCTTCGACTTCTGATTCCAAAGCCAGCTTATAACAGGGGTGTTCCTGTTCGTGGGTCAACAAGCCATCCATTGTACCACTATATTTGACTAAACCACGGTCAATAATTGTGACGCTATCACACAGCTCTGCCAACTCGCTCAGAATATGCGAACTGATAAAAATTGTTTTCCCCATGCGTTTTAATTCTTGAAGTATTTCCATCAGCTCGATGCGCGCCCGAGGGTCGAGTCCCGAGGCTGGTTCATCAAGCAGTAACAGATCGGGGTCATTTACCAATACACGGGCTAAGCTTACTCGCTGTTGCATTCCGCGTGACAACCCGCTGATGAGCGAATCTTTTCGGCCATCCATGTCTGTTAATGTCAGTACATCATTGATGACCTGATCGCGCTGTTCCAAACCCAGGCCGTATGCTGCGCCGAAAAAATCCAGGTATTCAAAAACCGTCATTTGTCGATAAGTACTGAAGTGATCGGGCATAAAACCAATTCGCTTACGGATATCTTTGACAGCGGATTTTACGTCATGCCCAAAGACTTCGACTTTGCCCCCCTGCGGCCGCAGCAGAGTACAGATTATTTTCAGCGTTGTTGTTTTACCAGCCCCATTCGGACCAACAAAGCCGTGCAGTGATTGCTTTTGGACCTGAAAACTGATCCCCTGCAACGCTCGATGTCCTTTAAAGGAATGAGATACGTTTTGGATATCAATCACGGGTTGATCAAAAATCGGTTCACTCATTATCAGTGTCATTCTTTATTTCGGGTAAAGGCAAGTCATAAACAAACAGAACACGCCCTTGCTGGACGCCTTGCACATTTGACTTCAGTTTAAATTCTTCCGGTATCTCAGAATAAAGAAACAATTTAACACGTGTTTTGTCACCTTGATAATTGCGGAGCTGGTTAGGACGCAACAGATTCAACTGTTTCATGACCAGCCTTCCATACACGAAATCATATATTAATCGGATATCTTTTTCTTCGTCCAGATATCCATAGCGACGCGAATAGGCTGAATCAGATTCCAGCATTGGCTGCCACGCAGAAAGAGGTGTGCCTGATTGATGTAATTCTAAAATCGTGCGATCATTCTCTTTTGACTGTTGCAAATTATAGAGGGTGCGACCATACAGCACTTGTAGATTGAATCTTCTTTCGGGAAAGGCTGGATTGATCTCAAACTTTAGTGTTTTCAATGTTGAATTCGCATCAATTTGACAATCGAGCACTTTGATGTTTTGTTTCTTGTATGGCGCTTTAATTCGATACATGAAACTCCGGGCTGAAAATGGAGGGATGTCAGAGTAGAAACTTCCATCAACTCCGTTAAAGATCGCCCCTCGGACTTTTTCTGCTTCCTGTGCCGTCGTGAAAATAATGCC
>NZ_CALFPF010000163.1 GCF_937919775.1 uncultured Gimesia sp. | reverse complement strand
ACGAATCGAAAACGAATTGGAGCGATCTGCCTGACGACTCAGGAAAATCAGCCTTATGATGAAAGATCGCTGCGGCTCATCTCCTGGGCTTCTCAGTTTCTTTCCAATACACTCCTCAAAGTGCTCAGCCATGCAACGATTGAAAGACAGGCGAAACAAGATGGATTAACAGGTCTGGTGAATCGTCGTTCGTTTGATGAGATTATTGAAGATGAATTCAATAAGGCTCAGAATATGCAGATGGCCTGTTCGTTGATCCTGATTGACCTGGATCATTTCAAATCCGTTAACGATACATACGGCCACCAGGCGGGGGATGAAGTTCTAAGACGAGTGGCTGGAATTCTGAAGGAACGAATTAAAGAGATTCGCTCTTCAGATAGTGTGATTGCAGCCCGTTATGGCGGTGAAGAATTGGCAGTTTTACTGCCTGATATCGGATTATCTGGTACTGAGCGCGTTGCGGAAGTCATTCGTCACTCCATTGAAACTTCAATCATTAAATTCAATGAAACAAAGATTCCTGTAACCGCCAGCCTTGGTATTTCAACCTATTCACCGCATGCGATGGAGAATGTTGAAGCGCTGGTTGCTGCTGCAGACAATGCACTGTATCAGGCGAAAGCGGAAGGACGAAACCGTGTCTGCGGTCTCACCTCGTCACCAGTTTAACTGATTCTTCAAATCGCATTCTTTTTAGACTTGTTTACGGACTTATTCTCGTAAACAATGCATCGCGGTTTGTTGACCTGTCACATTAATACCTTAGTGCAAATCTCTGGTTATTTTGTGAGAGTGATTGTATACCTCTAGCGGAAGTGATGAGGTTTCCCAAGAGCCCTCGAAACGCACACTCTATTTTTAGAATGTGCATCAAATTAGATTCGCGTTTTACCATGTCAAATCCATTTTCTCATCAGCCTGGTTCGGTAGCCCCGCGAGGGCGAGTCATCGCCGTGATGCCGGCTTATAATGCGGCCAGCACCCTGGAAAGAACGGTTGCTGATATTCCCGAGAGCTCTGTTGATGAGATTGTGCTAGTCGATGACTGCAGCAGCGACAACACCGTAGAGGTGGCGAAGAAGCTGGGATTAACCGTGATTCAACATGAACAGAATACCGGTTACGGGGGGAACCAGAAGACCTGTTATCGCTATGCACTGGATGCAGGCGCAGATTATGTGGTGATGATTCATCCGGATTACCAGTATGACAGCCGTGTTGTGCCAGTGGCAATTGAGTTAATTCGACTGGGCATTTGCGATGTGATCCTGGGATCGCGAATTCGGACCAGGGCTGAAGCGCTGGCAGGGGGTATGCCTCTGTATAAATATATTGCCAATCGCGCACTGACAATCATTGAGAATATTGCACTCGGGCAGAATCTGGGCGACTTTCACAGTGGTTTTCGTGCCTATCGCCGTGAAGTTCTGGAGAAGATCCCCTTTGAAAAGAATTCGGACGATTTTGTTTTTGACAGTCAGTTCCTTGCGCAGGCTGTTCAAGCCGGCTTTAAATTGAGTGATATTCCGGTGCCGGTTCGTTATTTTGAGGAAGCTTCCAGTATCAACTTCAAACGCAGTGCCCGTTACGGATTATTGACACTGGGAGTGCTTGTTCAATACTGGGGAAACCGACTCGGGATCTGGAAGTCAGATATCTTCTCAGATAAAAAAACTTATCTGGTAGATTAAACCCTGAAGTCCGTTCAGAAATTTAAAAATGATTATTTCTGCGCGTTTTGACTGGCATCATATTCTTTCCAGAATTCCGCGGCTGCCTTCACATTTTCAAAGTTGGTTCCAATCCCCTGAATTGACTGGCTTTCACGAATGACGTTCATCCCTTTTGTGATTTTGGAAGGGGTGAAAATCAGTCGCTGTAAAGGCATGTCTTTGAGGGGGGTGAGATCCGTCACCTCCGAGCCTGCCAGATTCAATCGCAGAAAGGGCATGCCTTTTAATGGCGACAAGTCCGTTATTTTTGTGTCTTGTATGTCCAGGCTCTCCAGCAGCATTCCTCTAAGAGCGGAGATATCCGTGACCTCCGTTTTGGGAATCCACAAAGTTTTCAGCGGGAGTGTATTCACCGTGCTGAGATCTTTGACTTTCGTGTCAAACAGATTGAGCTGGTTGATCGGCATTCCTTCCATTGGCGAAATATCTGAAACCGGTGTGTGTTCCAGACGCAGTGTCTGCAAAGGCATGCCTTTCAACGGACGTAGGTCACTGACGTATGTTCCTTCCAGGTACAGCTCTACTAACTTCATCCCTTTAAGGGGGCTCAAGTCAGAGACCGGACAGTTGGTGAGATCAAGGTACTGCAGTTTTAATCCCTTGAGTGCAGAGATATTTTCCACTTTTGCATTGAATAGATTTACCGAGATGATTTCCCCTTTTTCCTTGCCAAACTCGGCATTTTTCAGGTAATCCGGATTATCTTTCTTCAAGCGATCATGAACGTCATCTTCGGTCAGAATCGCGGAGCCAGCAGGCGCTGTGGGAATCGGCGGGTCTTCCTTTACGAGGTTTTCCGCTGTCTCTGATTGAGGTTGTTCCTTATTGCATCCGGTTAGAATCAGAAATGACGTGAGAATAAATATAGAGAAAACCGGGTTGTGAAAAGAAAGATGTTTCATGGATAAGAGC
>NZ_CALFPF010000162.1 GCF_937919775.1 uncultured Gimesia sp. | reverse complement strand
GGAATGAATATTGAGTTTATTGATCCTTTCAATATGTGGAAAAAAGGTGTTATTTCTGATGTTCGAAATGATGGCAAAGTGAAAGTCGAGCATGCCTTCGATTATATAGATCGAGATCGACTGCGAATTCCAGATGAATAAATCGTGATGCTAACCAGAAAAAAACAAGGGCATCCAGGCAGAGATCGAAACAGACCCGGCCACGATGGCTCGAATTCGGAAAAAGACAGACAAATCTGTGCGATGGTTTCAAGAACAGCCATTTCCCCACGAGCCACGAGGAAAAGTGTTCTAAACAGATTTAGGCCTGAGACCGGGTCGCAACGGCCGCAGCATCGTGCGGGTGCAGGCTTTCCAGATGGCTGATCTCTACGCGGAAATCCTTGATCCCCTCGTATTGCTCCAGAGCCGCTTTCAGCTTGCGGGCGGCGTCTTCGCAGAACATCAGGTTGGCACCGTTTAAGCGGGCAAACTCCTGCTCATCTTCGCGTTTGACCGCTGTCTGCACGGGAGTCGCGATCACCCGTTCGAGATAATCAATCAGAGTCTCAATCGGAAAATCTTCCAGTGTGCTGTCTAATTCCACGGTCACATCCGCGTGACTTCTCTGGCTGTGCGGTACTGCCAGAATCGCTTCCTGAGTGCCCAGCCATTGAAAGATTTCATCGTGCGAGAGTTCGCTGCGACCGCCGAATGCAGTTTCAAAGGCCTGTTGAATCAACTGTCGCGACAACGCAGCCGAACAGGGACAGGCGCTGGAATACGTCAGTCGTACCTGCATCCGATGCTGGAATTCCCCCTTACGGAATGCGCTGTGAATTTTCACGGGATAAGCACGCCAGCCGGCATGATCGGACAGTAAAGCCGGTCGTTTGAAGGAATGCTCATAAGACAGTGTCAAAAAACTGTTGGCACTCATCTCCTGATGCGTCTGAACAAAATCTTTCAGGATTTCATTCACTAAAGGCAACGAAAGTATCTGATCCGCCAGTCGGTTGTTCAGACTGAGAAACAGGCGGGACATATGAATTCCCTTTACGGTTTCATCGTCCAGACTGACGGCGGCATCGGCGCGGGCCGGCGTACGAAAGATTTCCCCCGAAGCATCGCGGAGCCTGAGGACTATCTCGACTCCCGACATCCCGACGCGGTCCAGGGTGCCCCCTGTCTGGGGAACACTCTCATTGGCAACATCCGGAAGAATGGCGGGCAGTGAGGAAAGTCCCGAAGACGAAAGCGGATTCCTGTCTATCGATCCCATCTGCTTGAGATTCAGTACATCGGAAACAAATTCAAACATGCAGGCATTCTTTCGTCGGTATGGCTCAGGTGAAATTCAGATTTCACAAAAGTTTCTTCTTATTTTTATAATAACTCAAATCGTTCAGGATACTATAACAACAAAACTCTCCTATATCATTTAGTCTCAGGGATTCTTTTTTCAAGTATCAAAATTCGATAAATGCAGCGTTTTCATCGTAATAACTCCAATTGAGCCTTGAAATTACAGAAATATTGCCCCTGTCAAACCGAGCCAGTTTCTGTTTTTTGCCCCGGTCAGGCAGGACATTTGAGTTATTCCTGCCCGAAATCGACCTTTCAGCGTGCGCCCGTACTGACTCTGCCCGCAGAAATGGAGAGCCTCGCAGCCTGCTCCCAGCCCTGAGGAGGCCGTAAGGTGTCCAGAGGAATCGGAGACGATTCCTGCCCGATAAACCCGGGTCGCTGCAGCGGTGTATACATCGAAGCCTGTTGGATATTGAATTGATTCGATTGCTGAGTCAGGTAAGTTGACAGGCGATTCGTTTCAGTGTGCAGCGGATTTAATGTCAAAGCCCGTGTCACCGCCGGATACACTTTTTCCATCTCATTCGCCTGCAGGCAGGCGTACGCCACACGATACCAGTCATCGGCAGAGACATCCGTTCGCTGCTTCAGAGCCAGTTCCAGGGAAGCGACGGAATCGCTCCAGCGCTGCTCCGCACCATAGGCGACTCCCAGCAACCATTGTGCTTCCGCTCGCTGATCGATGGTGGCGCCGGTATTGTGACAGATCGGTCGCAAAATCGGAGTGGCGCGATTCGGTTCCCCCTGTTTGATTTGCAATGCCGCCAGCTTCAGACGGGAAACAATATTATAGGGGTCTACCTGCAGAACCCGGTGATAAGTCTCGACCGCGGCGGGATTCAGTTCTGCCAGTTCTTCCAGCTCTCCTTTGAGGATCAGAGCGCGGATATTCGTGGGATCAAGCTTCAAACCCAGTTCCAGGTTTTTGAGCGCATCGGTATATTGCTTTTTCTCATGCAGTAAATAAGCCAGATCAATATACGGTTTGGGATCGTCGGGGGTCAGCACCATCGTCTTTTTCAACTGTTGCATGGCTTCTTCCGAATAACCGTTCGTAATTAAAAATTCGGAAAGTTGCTGCCGGACCGCCGCATTATTCGGATTCGAATTCACAGCCTGCTTGAGCAGTTCGGCAGCCTGTTCCTGACGTCCGCTTTCGGTTGCCACTCGTACCTGCTCCACCAGATCCTGAGATTCAGAATCCCGTACCGCCATTTTCTGCCGCCAGCTGGTACAGCCGGAACTGCAGATCCCCAGCAACAGCGCCAGACTCAACCACTGCCGCAGCGAGAACCAACCGGTCACCGGCGCGCAAGTTTTCCGTTTCAGAGGCGTCAATCTGAATCTGTTCGCTGAAAACATTTTTTCAGGACGAGCTCTCATCGGATAGGATGATCTACCTGCAAGAAGTTACAAAAACAGCACAGAACTCCCGAAGCGGGAAAGATTCGCATTCACATCAGTCAAGGCTGGCTTCAGATCCCGCAACTTAACATTTTATTGATTTTTCGGGTAGAGGAACTCACCCCGATTTCTGGCCACTGGCAGGGGAACCCGTTTCGGAAGCGACAGAGGTAGAACCTTTGTGAACCCAGGGAGAATCGTGTGAATTAAGTGATGATAACATATCAACTTATCGTCATTTGTTGATCACAGACTTGCCTGAAAACCAGACATTGAGGTGGATCACCTCAAAATGGTGTGTAATCAGGCAGATTCATAGTTTAGCTAGTGGGTGTCCCGAAAGTGGCTTCGTACGGAATTTTACGTGTTAAAGCAT
>NZ_CALFPF010000161.1 GCF_937919775.1 uncultured Gimesia sp. | reverse complement strand
CCATGCTGGCTAGTTGGGATATCCTTACTGGCAAAAAGCTGGCAGAGTGGGAGGTTGACGTAGCAAATAATCTACTTTCGAGTCAGAAATTTTGTAATACTAAGCACGTTATTACGAAGACGGAATTGAGAGCAGGCATGAATTCCAAATCGTTTTTGAAACGATGGGATCTGACAACTGGTAAACTGATAAATGAAAAACAGATTGACACATTCAAGTATGATAACAGTCATAATAAAATCAGCCCGGGCGGTAAGTATCTGGCTACACTCGGTACGGAACTGGGTTCGGTTGATAAATATCTGGTCGTGTATGATTTGGAGTCACTGGAACCGATCAGGCTGATACCTTTTTTGGATTTTCTGCAATTAAAAGATAAGTATTTCACGTTACTTGAAATGGAGTTTTCGCCAGACGGTAAAGAAATTGCCTTCCTTCTATCGAATTCAAACGGAACCTCAATCTGGATTTTTGACCTCAAAACCGGTAAAGGGTCGAATGGTTACCAGGCCCCTACTAATCTTAGTAACGTGATCAATGAGCCTATTTATCGAGGAAAAAATCTGGTCTGGGATCCCAGCGGCAACGGGTGGTTACTGTATGGTGCCTGGTATCTGGATCGTCAGCGCAAGCAGGTTCTCTGGACATTGAAACCAGTCCCCAATGTCACTATGAGAGACGAAATTTATCTCACTCCTCATTTCCTGCTTGCAAGGACAGCAACCGCCTTAACAGATGCAAATGGACGACTTCTGCTGGATCGAAAATCTTTTCTGGTATCCGTTGACATTCCAGAAACAGCCGTTACTGAGAGCCTGAATGCGTATGGTAGTCAGAACGATGCGATGATCGGCAAGGGGCAGCAAGTCAGTATTGAAGTAAATATTGGTGATGTCAAATTCGGAAATGTTGATGAAGTAAAATCCATCATTGAGGATGTTATCCAGCAGCGTCTGGAAGCGGAAGGTTTCAAAGTCGCCCCCGACCAGCCAGTTGTTTTAAAACTGGAATATCACGAACAGGACGGCAATAAATTGAAATTAATGAAGCCTGGTAGCCCCACGCCTGAAAATCCTTCAGGACGAACTGAAACCGGAAAGACACTTCAAGCAACGGGTGCCGCATTTAAAATTACCTGGATCGATACTCAAACCCAACAAACACTCTGGTCTAAAGAAGCCGCCGTTAATCCTCGCTTTCTCATCTTGCGAGATGCCACCGCGGAAGAAGCCCGTAAACAAATGTTTGAGGCATTACAAAGCAGGCTGATGGCAGAGTCGATTCCTTATTTTATTCCGAAAGACAAAAACCTATCCATTTTACCACTCGAAATCGCCTTACCTGAATAGCAAGACAGAGTGGCATTTCACAAAAAACTGCAGATGAACCGGCACTCAATCCGTTTTCGACAGCCAGCCCCCCGGTTGCGGGGTAGCGGTGGACTGCGTGTCGCGGTACCAGTCCTTGAGCTGTTTGAGCATTTCCGCCGCCTGCTGCGGTTCCTGTTTGATCAGATTGTTCTGCTCGCCCGGGTCCTGATCGAGCCGATACAGTTCCACTGTTTCATTCTCAAATGTGCCCGGTTTGGCGCGGGGGTGCAACACCACCAGTTTCCACGGCCCCTGCCGCATCGCTTCCGAACGATTGCCACTGTTCGCCAGCGACGCCCAGAACAAAGTTCGTTCCGGTAACGATTCCTGTTCGAATAACACCGGCGCAAGATCGACGCCATCCAGAGGCCGATCTTCGGGCGCCTTCACTTTCGCGATTCCGAGTAAAGTCGGCATCACATCGATGCTGATGGCGGGCACATCCGAAACGGTTCCCGCTTTGATTTTTCCCGGCCACCACGCAATCGCCGGCACCCGATGACCGCCTTCATAGACCGAACCTTTGCCGCCCCGCCATTTCGGGTCCCCACTGGGAAAATCACGCGAGGGACCGTTATCCGAGAAAAATAACACGAACGTGTTTTGATCGAGCCCGGACTTCACCAGGAAATCGCGAATCTGACCGACTCCTTCATCCACGGGCAGCGTCATGCCGCGATACTTCTCGATCCGCTCGGCTTCGTTCGCCGGCTTCCAGCGTTTCCAACCCTCTGCTTCGCTGCGGCGAACCGGATCGCCGGGCACCTGCACCGGATTGTGAATCGCTTCGTGCGCGAGATACAGACAGAAAGGCTGATCCTGATTTTCTTTGATGAACTGCAACGCGTACTCGTTGATGAGATGGGTCGAGTAACCCTCCTCCCGAGTTTCCTTGCGGCCGTGCCACCAGTCGTGTTTGACGTGATCGCCGACATGACTGATGAAATCGATATTGCCGCTGTGATAACCGATGAAGGTATCGAAGCCATGCTTGTCCGGATGAAACTCGGCTGCGTTCTGCGGATAACCCTGATGCCATTTCCCGATCAGACCGGTACGATAACCGGCCTGTTTCAAGGATTCCGCAAACGTGTTTTCAATCTGTCTCAAGCCCTTGCGATGTTCGGGATGATCGCTGACCGGATGAATCACAGCTTCAATGCCCGCCCTTTGCTGATAGCGGCCTGTCAGCAGACCGGCGCGTGTGGGAGAGCAGACCGTGCCTGACGAATGAAAGTCGGTCAGCTTCAGTCCCTCTTTCGCCAGGCGATCGATCTCGGGCGTTTTGAAATACGGATTGCCAAAACAGCTCACGCCGGCATAACCCATGTCATCGACCATGATCACAATCAGATTCGGACGCTCTCCGGGCGGACGCACGGCTGCGTTCAGCGCGACCGTCATCGTGAGCAGAAAGAAAACAGCAATGAAAACAGATCCTGTCTGAGTTTGAATCGATCGATTTCGCACGGAGAGTCCTTATTGTTTCGTCTGACACCAGTGGAATACGGTAAAGGCTAATTGAGAATGATAACAGATTCGCTCACAAAATCACGAAAATACGATTTGAAGTGATCGCCGGGAACGAAAATGGTACTGGATTGAAACCGTGAAAAACAGAATTTTCTACTTGCGATTCTGTACAAATTACTACATCATTCTGAATGCGAAGTCTTACTCTATTGAATTCATTTCTTCTTTTATCATGTCC
>NZ_CALFPF010000160.1 GCF_937919775.1 uncultured Gimesia sp. | reverse complement strand
ACAATTGCCCCTCCCACAAGTGATGCGAAGAAGATTTTCACCCAGCTATAGGGACGCTCACCATTCACTTCCCCCGTCGAGGCATTGACGGCGACCTGATACAGCTCCCCTTTATATTTGTAGGTCATCAGCCAGAGAGGCAGTAATAAGTGTTTATAGGTAATGGCGTCGTATTTCGTGTTGATGGAATCGATTCTCTGCGTATCCCCGCCAATGCGACTGCAGACGTCTGCATACAATTCCGCGTCGATCCGCTCTTTACCTAACACAAAACCGTCATCAAGCTCAATGTCATAGGTGCGCGCGGTGAACCCGGCGAGATAAGCATGGCGAAAGGGAACCAGCTTCTGCATCGGAAACGGTTCCAATTCCTCAATCAATGCTCGCGGCAATCCCTGCGAAGCCAGGATCACCACATCATCAAAAAAACGCTGAAAGGCACCGGAGGCCGGATACCACCGCGTACGCCGTTCTCTACGTTGATTTTTCCCGCTGCCAACCGTCACGTAATAATGTTCGCCGCGCTGCCCGGAATAACGCGTGCTGGTCATCGAATCGTAAGTAAAATACGGGAGGTAGACTCCATGAAAAGTTCCCTCAACCCCTTTTTCAATAAACTCATTCGGCGTAAACCAGAGTGATTTTACCCAGGCTCTCAGATTCTGCCGCGCCACCTGCTGCTCGATCAGGAACGGCAGCACCGCATCAACGGGAACCCGCTTTGTGGAAGTATGCGCGTTTTCCAGTTGAATGGGAGACGCGCAATAGGGACATTCGGAACTGGTCACCGTGCCCACAAACAACAATGTCGAGCCACAGCTTTCGCAGCGGACTTCCTGCTCTCGCTCATCACTGGCAGCTTCCGGGTTTTCACGAAGCTCCTGCAGATGCGCCAGCATGCCGTAAATATCCTGCTCTTCCACTTCCTGATCGGGATCAAAGCCGATTTCTTTTTCGAAACCGCAATGCGGACATTTCAGTTTTTGTGTGTTGATATGAAATACAAGATCGGAACCACAGCCTTCACAGGGAAAGATGTGTCCATTCTCATCATCAATCCGTTCTCCCTCTCCGTCAAATGAGTGGTCCAGAAAAATGGGCTCATCGGCGTCATTCGGAGGTAAAGGAGGGGGTTGTTGACTCATCTTTCACTTTCCGGAGGAGTAACGATCAATATTCCAGACGGCAATCTGGCATTTAGGTAACGTAATTTTGTCTCGCGAGGATTAAACGTACTTTGAAAAAATCAGCCTGGATAGTCAACCTGAACGAGATACAGTCCACAGGCGGGCGCTGTTGCCCCAGCTCGCGAACGGTCCATTGACGTCAAAATATTCTGTACCTCTTCCGGAGACCAGCGGCCGACGCCGACTTCGATCAAGGTCCCCACAATCGCCCGCACCATGTTGTAGAGAAAACCATCCGCCACGATATCGACGGTAATAAATTCCGCAGCCAGTGAACTCACATCCGACGCTGATAAGCATGCTTTCACGCCCCATACCGGCCAGACCGACGTGCGTTGCACGTTCAGCTCTTTGATGGTCCGCACGCTGGTCGCTTTATTGGGAAAATGCGATTCAAAGCAGCGAAAATCATGTTTTCCCAGCAGCAACTGCCCGGCGGCGTGCATTCGCGTTTCATCCAGAGGTCTGCCGAATTCCGAAACGTAGCGTTTCAGGAAGGGATACCCCACGGCCGTATTATGGATCACATAACGATAACGTTTCTGAACCGCGGAATAAGTCGCATGGAACGACTCAGCGACTTCCTCAACCTCTCGGACACAGATATTGTCCGGTAAAAAACGCTGCAATCCAGATTGAATATTCTGACACGGAATCGCAGACTCCGTTTGAAAATTCGCCACCTGCCCCAGCGCATGCACGCCGGCATCAGTCCGCCCGGCGACCAGAACCCCACTTCGCTGTTGAGTCAACTTTTCAATGGCCGCTTCCACGCACGCCTGCACCGAGTGACCGTTCGGTTGTACCTGCCAGCCGGCATATTCCGATCCATCATAGGCCAGCGTTAATTTGATGTTTCTCATGAACGTTTAATGTCAGATTTTCGCAGGATCAATAGAAGTTTAAAGCCGTTTCAACACGCTTTCACAATCCGAGCTTTTCCTTCCAGTATTGCCACTGTTCTTTGACCGGTACTTCTCCCCCTGAACCATAGCTGCACAGTGCCGCCATCGCATTCCTTGCTCCCAGCACCTGATAGATATCATTCTCAATCTGCGCACACGACTGCTGCAGTTCTTCCAGCGGGAGATCCACCAGCCGGCACTTGCGTGACTCGCATAGCGCCACCAGTTTTCCTACGATGCCGTGACCGGTTCGCATCGGGGTTCCTTTTTTGATCAGGTATTCCATGAGAGCGGTCGCGTCGAGGAAGCCGTCTTCCAGCTTGGCGGCGATCGTTTCCTGCTGTAGTTCTGCCCCTTCCACCATCGCAGCCGCCAGCTCCAGACAGGCGGCAACCGTATCGTAAGAGTCGAACAGCGCCAGCTTGTCTTCCTGCATATCGCGGTTATAAGCCATCGGCAGCCCTTTGAGCAGAACCAGAATTTGCTGGACATTGGAAATCGGGCGGGCCGACTTGCCGCGAATCAACTCCAGCACATCCGGATTTCGTTTCTGAGGCATGATCGAGGAACCGGTCGTAAACGCATCAGGCAGTTTGATAAAACCGAACTCGGTCGAAAACCAGGCGATCCATTCTTCGGCCCAGTTACTCAAATGTGTGGCAATCAGCGCCATACAGAAACAGAATTCGGCCAGGTAATCCCGGTCACTGGAAATATCCAGGCTGTTACGGGCGACATCAGTGAACTCCAGCAATTCGGCTGAATAATGGCGGTCGATGGGCAGCGACGTTCCTGCCAGCGCGGCACCTCCCAGAGGAGATACATTCACCCGCTTCAGACAATCGGCCAGACGCTGACGATCCCGGTCAAATTTTTCGCAATACGCAAGCCAGTAATGGGCGGCTTTCACCGGCTGGGCCCGCTGCAGATGCGTAAAGCCGGGCAGCACCAGATCCTGATCCCGCTCACAGCGCTCGACATACGCGACCTGCAGATCTTTGAGCAGAGAATCGATCCGCTGAATGGCTTGGCGTGTGTAGAGTTTCAGATCCGTCGAAACCTGATCATTCCGGCTGCGAGCCGTATGCAGCTTGCGGCCGATATCACCGATGCGCTCCGTCAAAGCACTTTCAATGTGCATGTGGATGTCTTCGAGTTCAAAACGAAACTCAAACTGCCCCTGCTCGATTTCCTTGCCGATTTGCGTCAGCGTTTCAACGATCTGCCGGCATTCATCGTCGGAAATCAAACCCACCTTCGCCAGCATCCGTGCATGCGCCTGCGAGCCCTGGATGTCCACCGCCGCCAGTCGGCTGTCAAAACTGATTGATTCCGTAAACGCTTCAACACGCGCATCTGTCTGCTGTTGAAATCGTCCTCCCCAGGCTTTTGCCGCCACGGTGTTTCTCCACTGCTTTTCAAATGTGAATGTAAGTCCCCGCATAGCTTGTAGTATTGTTCAAGCTACGCATAGGCAGATTAATCTGCGGGCAGTCATCCATCAAGCCGACCACTGGCCCGGAGTGAGAATGACACGATAATTTATGCTTTTTCACGGTAGAATCGGGATTTTTGTTGGTAAATGGTCTATTTGCCTCTCTAGGATAGAATTCGGCCCGTTGGTGGCTGATATCAAGACCACAGCATTCGTATATCGTTCTGAGTTCAAAAGTAACTGCCATGAAACACACCCTGACTTTCATCCTGACAGTTGTCTGCCTCCTGGCAGGCAATACTCACAATTCATCTGCAGCAGCGAAAGTACCTTCCAAACCAGATACCAGTTCGACCTGGGTTGTTCAGATTACTCCCGCGCCAGGCCTGAATTCTTACGCGACCCGGGAAATCCATTTGCCGATCGTAAATGGCCCTGCACTGACTGGCTCGTCCGAAAAGACCGTTGATTCCGCCGTTGATTCCATCGTGATTGTCCCGCGCTATATCCCCGCTGTCCCTTCACAGCCTGAATGCTCGAACTGTAATTCCCCACGTCGTCCGCTGATGAATCGCATGGCTGCCCGCAGTCAGTATTCTGCCTACACCAATTCGTGGCCCTGGTCGCAGAACTCCTATTTTGCAAATCTGCAATCCGTGCCCGGACTGTATATGTATAGCGATCTGATCCGCTCCAACTGGTTTGGCTCACCTTATCCGGGACACACTTTTTACTACAATGGTTACCGCCCTTCATTCCGTTTTGGTTCCCTGCAGTTCCTAGGCTTCGGCAACTATGATCGCATGTATAATCCGCGCATCATCCCTTTCGGCTACCAGTACTCGGGATCGCGAAATTTATTCGCCGCACTTGCTCTCGAAGCCCAATACGGATATTGAAAGCAGTTTTCTGCACGACTTTCATTGAGTTCGTGAAAAACCAGATCCTGCTTTCCAAGAGGATTGCATCCGCTGATTGCTCCTGATAGTTTGCTTTTTTAGCGCGAGATCTATAGTGGAGTGTTTCGATAAATGACAAATGATCCCCCCAAAGCCGTCGTTCTCGTCAGTGGTGGTCTTGATTCGGCAACGACATTAGCGATTGCCGCCGATGCCGGGTTTGAATTGTATGCCCTGTCATTCGATTATGGTCAGCGGCATCGGCACGAACTGGAAGCAGCGAAAAAAGTCTGTGAGTCGTTCGATGTCAAACAGTTTGTGATTTTCCCGCTCGACCTGCGCGTCTTCGGCGGCTCGGCACTCACGGCAGACATCGATGTCCCCAAAGACCGCAGCGAACACGATCTGGAAACCGGCATTCCCATCACCTACGTCCCCGCTCGCAACACCGTCTTCCTTTCGCTCGCCTTAGCCTGGGCGGAAACACTGAATGCCTACGATATTTTCATCGGGGTGAACGCCGTCGATTACAGCGGCTACCCTGACTGCCGCCCGGAATTCATCGCGGCCTTTCAGACGATGGCCAACCTTGCGACAAAAGCTGGTGTCGAAGGACACCACCTCACCGTTCACACGCCGCTCATTTCACTCACCAAAGCGGACATCATTCGGCAGGGCCTAAGTCTGGGCGT
>NZ_CALFPF010000159.1 GCF_937919775.1 uncultured Gimesia sp. | reverse complement strand
CACCAAAAAGCTGAGACTGTAGCCCTCTATAAATTCCATAACCAGAAATTGTTCATTTTCCGTAGTGAGACCATGCTCTAACGTTTTGACAATATGGGGATGGTGAAACTGAACTGCGATCTCCCCTTCCTTTGGTTTATTGAGCCCGGTAAAACGAGATTCGAGTTCCAGCGTTTTTTGTTTGTGTAATACTTTGAGGGCTACAATCTTTCCCGTATTGAAGTCCCTTGCCCGCCAGACCTTGGACATACTACCCTGCCCGACGCGTCCAATCAGTTCGAAGCGTTGTTTAATATTGACGCGAGGTATTCGGGGCGCTTTTGAAAAGAAACGTTTTAGAAAATTCATGCATTCACCAGAGAGCAAAGAGTGAATTCAGGACTAGCCCGAACCCCGGTACCCAATCTCAGAAGATAATAACCAGCTCAACACAGACAGTATAAGTGTCTTCACGGCAATACGCAAAGTGGTGCTGTCGAAAGCACCAGGTTCTGGCGGTGAAGTTTTACCCGGATGGCGATATAGACAGACTCGTTATTTCCAAATCAAGTGAGTTTTCAGAGGGGATCACACGCAATAGTCAATCAGGCGTGCTAATTCTGAGCGGAGTTTGGGTCTGGTAATAATTCGATCAACGAAACCATGTTCCAGGAGAAATTCACTGGTTTGAAATCCGTCGGGTAGTGTCATTTTCACTGTTGCCTGTACGACACGCGGACCTGCAAAACCAACCAGCGCTTTCGGCTCAGCGATCACGATATCCCCCAATGATGCGAAACTGGCGGCAACGCCTCCCATCGTCGGGTTTGTGAGTACGGAGATAAATAACCCTCCCTTTTCATGGTATCGTCCTAATGCTGCAGAGACTTTCCCCATTTGCATCAAAGAGAAAATTCCTTCATGCATTCGTGCTCCCCCTCCGGAGCCGCTGATAATAATCAAAGGGAGTTTCAGCGCGGTTGCCTGTTCGACTGCCCGGGTCAATTTTTCACCCACGACGGATCCCATACTGCCCATAATGAAGGATGAATCTGTGATGCCAATTACCAGGGGGCGGCCGCGCATATAACCGCGGCCCACGATACAGGCATCTTTCATGCCTGTTTTCTTTTGTTCAATGACGAGTCGATCTTTGTAAGTTTTGTTCTTGTCTGCAAATTCGAGCGGGTCACCTGCCGTTAAATCTGCAAACCATTCTTCAAAACTGTCTGGGTCAAGCAACTGCTGAATTCGAGTGTGAGCCGAAATATAAAAATGGTGGTCGCATTCGGGACAAAGTCCCAGCCCTTGCTCAACCTGTTTTCTGAACACGGTTGCATTGCACTCATTACAGCGTAACCATAAACCTTCTGGAACACCTCGCTTTGGGCGGGAAGAATGGCTTAACCATGAATCAACATTAGATTTGGGAGCAGAACTCATTTTACTTAGCCTCCTCGAACCGCCATTTTTCGTCATGGCTTCCTTGATCCTGTTTAGAACCCGTTTTATCAGATTGATCGTCAGAAGTTACCTGTTTTGAATCACTTTTTTTCGGAGGTGACTCAAGAATTTCAAACATTTCATTATGACAAAATCGTCGGCTATGCTCAAAAGAGATTTTTTCTGTGTCATCATTTCGTATGACATTGGCAATGATTGTAGCCAAGGGCTCAGATGCCACGATTGCAAAATTTTGCTTCTTTTTCAAATACTTCTGGAGTGTTTTTTTGACACGTTTCACTGCTTCCGAAGCTAATTCCCCTTCAGGCGGACAGACGGTCTCCGGCGATTCGGTCCATTGTTTGAGAAGTTTCGGGTATTTTCGGCGAACTTCCTCAAACTCGAGTCCTTGCCACAGCCCTTGATTCAGGTTTTTTAAGCCTGCTTTTTCTTTTACGGGGATGCCGAGATTTTCTCCTAAATGTTCGGCTGTAGAGAGTGCGGGCTCGGAAGAGGACGTAATGATGGTTTCGATACCGGAATTTTCAATTTTCGCAACTAGATTTTTAACTTGTT
>NZ_CALFPF010000158.1 GCF_937919775.1 uncultured Gimesia sp. | reverse complement strand
CTATGATACTCGGTCCAAATGGCCCTGGAGACGCTACAGTAAACCTGGACACAGGATAGGACCGTTCTCTTTAGGCTGAGACTTTCGTTTTGCGTTGAGCGTCTTTACGAGCTAGAATTCTGGTACACCGAAACTATTCACCAATCTGGAAATCATTGATGTCGCAGTATTTAAGCCAGCTCTCCGGACTCTCCACATTTCTGATCATACTAGCGTGCGGGGCGCATCTGTTCTTTTTCCTGGTGCTCTGGATCTGGTCCCGCCGCGATTTAAAAGGCATCGCTTCATCGCTGGATGATTTTACGCGAGGATTAAAACATCGCAGCCTGCTCGATTCCACGGGCCATCTTTCGGATCAGATCGAAGCCTTTCTGGCGGACGTCAATGAAACGCTCGATCCCAAGGCCAACGCCGTCGACCGGAAAATCCTTTCCGAGCGGGTGCATATTCTCGATGAAAAACGCCGCTATCTGAACTCACATTTCTTCGAGACCTGCTACAACATCTGTCGCACAATGATCGAAGCTTATCCGCTGGCGGGTGTGCTGGGAACGATACTGGCGATGGGCGCAGCACTGCAGCTGAATGTCGGTTCTGAAACTTCCAGCACGATCAGTTCCATCGTCAGTCATTTTGGTGACGCGATCTGGTCGACCTTCGCCGGCCTGGCCGCTGCCATTCTCCTGATGTTTATCAATAGTGCTCTCGAAACATCATTTATGGGACTGGTCGAGAATCGGCACCACGTTCGCGACACCGTCGTGCGGGCAAAACGCGAACTGGCTCTGGCAGCCGGAGGCGACAAACCAGAATGATCAGCCGACGCCGTTTGACATTTCAACTCACGCCCCTGCTCGATCTGTTATTGATCGTAATCTTTGCACAATTCATGGATACGCAGGAAACGACGGCCCGCATCGAACAGCGCGCGGAACAACAGGTCGCACAGGCCGAGCAGAAAACGGCAAAATATTCAGAACTCAGCGATCAGGCGCGCCGGAAGATCGATACGTTATCGGAACAGAATGAGCGGGCATTGCGCGACGCGGCCCAGACAAAAGAGATGGCGGTCGAGATGGAACAGCGCATGCGCGGCATCCAGCAGCTTTCGGAAAAAAAGAATCAGGAGTTGACCGAACAACTCAAAGAGGCGCAAGAACAACGTAATCTGGTGGGTGAACTGGTGCAGCAACTGTTTCAGTTACCGGACCAGATCATTGATCCGCTGTTAGAATCAAAGGCCGAACCTGATTCCGAGAAAACCAAAGCCGAGATCGAGCGGATTAAACAGCAACTGCAGGAACTGGCGGGCGCGAAAGCCGAGGATGTGATCAGGCATTTCCTGACTTACGACGAACTCACCAAACGCAGTGATATCTGGGAACTGTATCTGACGGAAAACGGCGTTTTTCGCCTGAAAATTGGCAAACAGTCAACCGACTTTCGCGCGGATTCGGCGTCGTCGTTTGTTGATCGTTTTTATGCGATTTATAAAACGGTCCCGCAGCCCAAGAGCCTCGTAATCATTCTCTTCTCGTATGGCGACGCGAAAGCGTCCGTCCGCTTCGCCGCCACACAAGGCTTACCGCTGATCGCCGAACGCATGCGAGCCGACAGCAGCGGCAGGACCCGCTACGAATACGCGGTGATGGGTTTTGCGCCCGAGAAACCGGAACCGGCAAACTGAATCTTACCAGGTCGCGTTAATTTATTAGGCTTCAATGTGATTCTCAGGATCATAACCGAACCCAGATCGGCATTAACCGCGGCTAACGCCGTGCGGCTGATCTTGTTTTGGGGACATTGAAAGTAGAATAGACCAATTAGCCGAAGGGCGTTAGCCCCGGTTCGTTACCATATGCAAATGCCAATTTGAATTAAGAAACACGAACTGGCATCAGTGCTAAATCCCCAGTTCCTGTTTGACCTCTTTGAATTTCTCAATCGCGAAGTCCAGGTCTTCAATCGAATGAGCGGCGGAAATTTGCGTTCGAATTCGTGCTTTCCCCTTGGGAACTACAGGGAACGAAAAGCCGATCACGTAGATGCCCTTCTTTAACAGAGCCTCAGCGACCTGCGCCGCCAGCGAGGCATCACCCAGCATGATGGGGACAATCGGATGTTCGCCTGGTAAAACGTCGAAACCGACCTGCGAAATACCGGCGCGGAAATGTTTTGTGTTGGCTTCCAGTTTATCGCGAAGTGCGGTGGAAGCGGTCAGCAGATCGATAGCGGCGATGGAAGCGGTCACAATCGCCGGTGCGACGGAGTTCGAAAAGAGGTAAGGCCGCGAACGCTGTCGCAGGAGTTCAATGATTTCCTTGCGGCCGCTGGTATAACCGCCACTCGCGCCGCCAAGCGCTTTACCCATTGTGCCGGTCAGAATATCGATGCGCTCGATCACGTTATGAAATTCATGCGTCCCTCTTCCCTGCGGACCCATAAAACCGACCGAGTGAGAATCATCGACCATAACCAGCGCATCGTATTTGTCGGCGAGATCACAAATCGCCGGCAGATTGGCGATAAAACCATCCATCGAAAACACGCCATCGGTGGCGATCATGCGGAAGCGGGCCGACTGTGCCTCTTTGAGCTGTTCTTCCAGATCCTGCATGTTGTTGTTTTTGTAACGAAACCGCTGCGCTTTACACAAACGCACGCCGTCGATAATGCTGGCATGATTCAGTTCGTCTGAAATAATCGCGTCTTCCGCGGTCAGCAGTGTTTCAAACAGGCCGCCGTTTGCATCGAAGCAGGATGTATAAAGAATCGTGTCTTCGGTTCCCAGAAACTGACTCAGTTTGCCTTCCAGTTCCTTATGAATGGACTGGGTTCCGCAGATAAATCGGACCGAGGAAAGCCCGTAACCCCACTGATCCAGACCGGCATGGGCGGCGGCGATGACGTCCGGATGTTCTGCCAGGCCGAGATAGTTATTCGCACACATGTTGAGCACGGGCTCGCCTTCCGCGACGCGGATATGCGCGTCCTGCGGAGTCGTAATAATGCGTTCCGATTTATACAAACCCTCTGCACGGATAGCAGCGAGTGTTTTTTCCAGTTCCTGTTTGATCGATCCATACATGGGACAAGTCCTGTTCGATTTTGTTGATTCGTATTTGAGTGGTGCGTTTGTTAAATATTCTTCCAGTCGAGAATGACTTTTCCCGATTGGCCGGACATCATGACTTCAAAACCCGCTTCGAATTCACTGGCGTGGAAGCGGTGCGTAATGATGGGGCTGATATCGAGGCCGCTCTGCAGCATGACCGTCATTTTATACCAGGTCTCATACATTTCGCGACCATAAATGCCTTTGATCGTCAGCATGTTGAACACCACGATATTCCAGTCGATGGCGATTTCCTGTTCGGGGATGCCGAGCATGGCGATTTTGCCGCCGTGACACATGTTGTCCAGCATGTCGCGAAACGCCTGCGGATTACCCGACATTTCCAGGCCGACATCAAAACCTTCCGTCATTCCCAACTCTTTCTGCACATCGGCGATGGTTTTTTCGCGGACATTCAGCGCGACGGTCGCACCCATCTTCAGTGCCAGGTCCAGCCGATACTGGTTCACATCGGTCACCACCACATGTCGCGCGCCGGCATGCCTGACGACGGCCGCCGCCATTACGCCAATTGGACCCGCGCCGGTAATCAGAACGTCTTCTCCCAGCACCGGAAACGAAAGCGCCGTATGGACGGCATTGCCGAACGGATCAAAAATCGAAGCCACGTCGCGATCAATCGAATCGTCGTGATGCCAGATATTGGTCATCGGCAGCGAGATGTATTCCGCAAACGCACCGGGACGATTCACGCCCACCCCTTTGGTATGCGCACACAGATGACGTCGACCGGCAAAACAGTTGCGACAGCGGCCGCAGACCACGTGCCCTTCACCGCTCACGATTTCGCCGGGCGTGTAGTCGACGACGTTCGAGCCGACCTCCACAATTTCGCCGACAAATTCATGGCCCACCACCATCGGCACCGGGATCGTTTTCTGTGCCCAGGCGTCCCATTTATAAATATGCACGTCGGTGCCACAAATTCCTGTTCGATCGACTTTGATCAAAACATCATTGATGCCGATCGTCGGAACAGGAACTTCTTCCAGCCAGAGGCCCGGCTTGGACTCTTTTTTGACCAGTGCTTTCATGATTTATCCCTTTAGCCCGAAATTTTAAAAGTTAGTATCAGCGATTCCTTTATAGCGGCTCATTATCCAGTATAATAGAAAACAGATTCCTTTTTGCAAGAGAAAAGATCCGGTATATTGGAAAATAAAATGTCGGCAAATCCCGCCAGAAAACAAACGGCCACCAATCCGCCTGTGGAACTCTCGCCCGATGAGATCAGCGGACAGCTTTCGCAGCGCGTGCGCGCGTTACGCAAAGAACGCGGTTGGTCGCTCGATTCGCTGTCGGCGGCGTGTGGAGTCAGCCGTTCGATGCTCAGTCAGATCGAACGGGGCGAGGCCAATCCGACGCTGGCGGTCACGGTTCGTATCTCACAGGCATTCGGGATTGCGCTGGGAGAACTGGTCGAAGCGCCGATTTCCACGTCTTCCATCGAAGTGATTCGCGCCGAAGATCGGACCTTTCATTACCGTTCCGATGCCGAGTGCCGGATTCGCACCCTCTCCCCGCTGCATCTGGAAAAGGATGTGGAATTTTATGAAGTGCTGTTGCACATCGGGGGCAAATTGAAAAGTGCGCCGCACTTCAAAGGCACACGCGAATTTCTCACAGTCGAAAAAGGAAAGATCGAACTGCAGTCGGGCGATGATACGACTCTGCTCGGTCCGGGAGACTCTGCCAGTTATCGTGTCGATGTGCCGCACACCATCGCGAACGCGGGACGCGGAGAGGCGGTCATCTTTCTGGTGGTGATTTACCAGAACTGACGGCAGACCGAATTTGTGCTACTGTTCGCAGGCGGAAACGGGTTGTTCTTCCCGTTCGAGAGGCACTGCTTCTTCTTCCGTGTCATATTTTTCACGATGCCGGTCGGCCAGGATCGTATCAATGAAAAACTGCGAGGTGTGGAACATCAGCATCGGGAAGACGGCAGACGGTATCCCCGCATCGCCAAACATCGAGGCATCGGTGGCGACGAAAACCGCGATCGGCAGGGTTTTCTGGCTACCGGCCAGCGCGCTGGCAATCTGATCGCGTGGATGAAAACGCAGCGTTTTTCCCAGAAACATGTTGGTGAAAAATCCGCTGACGTGGACGATGATACAACTGATCCAGACGATGGCGACGGCTGCGAAGGAGATGCCTGTTTCCGAGGTTTTAATGCCGTATCCCGTCTGGACGGCCGCCAGCAGCACCATCAGCAGGACGAAGACCAGCGCCACCGTTCCCAGTTTGGAAGTAATCCCGTCGGCAAACTGTTTGACCCTGGAATTAAGCCTGAGGATTTGGCCAAAGACCACGGGTAACATGGCGGCGTAAAACAGTTTCGTGACCATTTCGACGCGATCGAATTCAATTTCTCGTGAAGTGATCAACAGGATCCAGAAGGGGACCGTTAAAAAGCAGGCCCCGTTGGTGATCATCGTGACCATTAAGGAAATCCCGTCGTTGCCCCCCGCGCGGCGCGTCCAGACGGAAGCGCCACATAAGGTACAGGGGACAGACGCCATAATGATCAGACCTACCTGAAAATCGGGCGTCAGTTGCAAAGGCAGCAGAGCCCAGGCGACTAAGGGCAGCAGAATGGCATTCGTGGCCAGAGAAAGAATCAGCGGCCCCGGTTTTCTGATGGAGGTCAGCAGATGCTCTGAATTCAGGCTGAGCGACATCAGAAATAAAACGATGGCCGTCAGCCAGGAAGGACGAATGAACTGCCTGATCCGGGAAAGATTTTCTGCCGGTCCCTGATGGCCTGCGAGCACACCACACAAAATAACCACGGTGATAGCGGCGAGAAACCAGCGGCGACGGAGGAAGGCAAGCATGTCTCAGATTTCGGTTGAAGTTATGCCGATGAAAGCGTTTTATTTCTTGGGTTCTCGATCCCGAATGGCTTTCCAGCGTTCTTTCAGATAAAGAAATGCCGGCTTGAGTGCCTCGGGGGGTTTATTTTCTGAGACGGAAAAAATCGCGCTGGATAATTTACCCGACTTGGCATCGCTGATCGCCATCAGATAGGTGGCCGCCAGTGTGCGATCGGGATCGACACGCGAATAAATTCTCAGGTAATCATTAAACGACCGGGAAGCGGAAGCGTCTTCTCCCTGGATATACTGTCCGAGCGCCAGGAAATACGCCGCCTGTTGTGCCGCCATCAAATGCATCAGCCGCGTTTCCTGGGGCACGATTAAATCTGACGGAAAGCCTGCTTCCAGACGCGTGGTGACATAGCTCTGAATTGCTGCCTGCTGGTCGCCCATGAGTTGTCTGGTTCTGGTTTTGAGTAATTTACGCGAGGGAGCGCCCCAGCGGACTTCAAAACCTTCCGGTTTTTGAATCCGGGCCTTCGCATCGTAGGGGACCGGCGCGCGGAACGGTAATTTCATGGCGTCGATTTTCTTAAGAACTTCTTCGCTTGCGCCCTGGTTCTCGTTGATTTGCTGATCCGGGTATTCCGAAACTTTAATCTCAGCCTCTTTCAGAATCCCGTTTCCGATGCTTTGAATGTGAGCAATAAAACCGGGGTCCCCTTCCAGCGGATCGAGATTCCGAAACAGGACGAATGTCTGCTTGCGCGACAGGGAATCTTCCAGACGTCGCATCCGGGCCGACCATTCCGAGCTTTGGCCCATAATCAATACCGGTGCGGCTTTCAGTTCTTCCGTCGAAAACCGGTTTTTGGCATCTTCGCCGTAGAAGTTTTTCAGGAGGTCCGGGTTTTTATAGACGGCGTCGAGCGTCGCAGGGTTTTGAATGAGAAACGCGTCAGCGGGCTGTTCTGCAGCAGGAATCGGCAGTCCCAGGACCGGATCAAACAGATAAATGTTTTGATCAAGCAGAACTCCCACAAGCAGTTTGAAGGGACTGGGCGCAGCGGGGCGAAACAGAACCGCATCGATGCGGAGTTGTCGTAATACATCGATATAGACCCAGGCGCGTTGCTCTGCGGAACCGATTCCCAGAATACTGATTTCGTAGGGAGAAAGTGGCAGTACGTTTTTTTCATTCGTGACGAGCACAATATTATTCATACAGTAGTAGAAGGCCGCCGTCGCTCGTTCCACATCGCCGGACTGGCCTTCGATGGCGGCCGTCATCATGCCGTTAGAAAGCTGTGAATCGCGGATGAATTTGCCATCCAGCTCAGTGAATCGCGTGAGATCCATTTTTGCGAGTTGCGCTTCACTCAGATATTTTTTCAGGAACGGCTTTTGTGAATCGGTGACGACCGGTGGTTTGGTGTCGAAACTTCCGCATTTAAAAGTCCATTGGTTCAACAGACCCACGGCCCGCTCCATTGAGGAACTGATTCCCAGGCGATCCGGTTCCAGCATGCTCATGGAATTGTCAATGTAACTGTTGCAGTCCAGATCGTCTTCTGTTGATTCGGAGTTCTGGGAACTGTCTTCCGAGTTCGCGTTCTGTGCAGGCGGCGGTGCCGGTTTTTTACAACCACTGGGAACAGTTAACAGAAGAATGATGCAGCAGATTCCTGCCAGAGCAGGCAGGCGAAATCGATGCGTTCGGTTGAGCAGTTGGGTCAAAATCATGTTCGTCGTTGTTTCGTGATACTATACATTTCCACCCGTGTTTCTGGTGGAAATGAGTCGTTAAATAATCAGCTCAGTCTCTCTGAATGAATACTGAAAAAAATGAATATTGCGACACTTCTTTTCCATACTATAACCAATTTTCAATCAGATGGAATGTCTGTCAGGCCCCCGATTTCATTAACCAGAGAGCGGAATTTCTGCAGATTCACGGCAAAATCGGAAAATTGATCCAAAGATAACATATTAGGGCCGTCGCTCAACGCTTGAGAGGGATCGGGGTGCGTTTCTGCAAACACCCCGTCACAGCCCGCGGCAACAGCGGCTCTGGCGAGAAACGGAATCATCTTCCGATCTCCCCCCGTCGATTTCCCGCCGGGAGTCTGCACACTGTGGGTCGCATCAAAAATCACCGGGGTTCCCATGCCGTGCATGATGGGAATACACCGCATGTCGTTTACCAGTCGACCGTACCCGAAGGTGGTTCCCCGTTCGGTCAGCATCAGTTGGTCCAGGCCGAACGCTTCACATTTTTTGACGGCGTGAATACAGTCTTCAGGAGCCACAAATTGCGGCTTTTTAATATTCACCACTCCCTGATATTTCAAGGCGGCTTTGGACGCTTCCTCCAGTAGATCGGTTTGGCGTGCGAGAAACGCGGGAATCTGCAGAATCCGGCAAACTTCGGCGGCGGGCGCTGCCTGATATGGCTCGTGGATATCCGTCGTCACTTCCAGCCCGGTTTCCTGTTTGACTTTCGCCAGAATCTCGAGACCTTTTTCGAGTCCCGGACCCCGGAAACTGTCGACGCTGGTGCGGTTGGCTTTATCGAAGCTGCATTTAAAAACCAGCGGCAGGTTGTGCTTCGCGGCAATTTCCGCCAGTCGTTTGGCGGTCGTCAGCACCAGTTCTTCACTTTCGATCACACACGGCCCGGCGATAAAGAGCAAAGGGAGATTGGTACCACACTGAATGTTTCCAATCGTGACGGGGTTTTGAGGCACGGGTGAATCCTTTCCTGCTGCATAAAGTGAGAATCGACATTGAGAATGAATTATTGATCATTTGCAGGAGTTGAGCAAGGGACGATGAACCGGGCTGCGGCCGGAATGATTCTGATGTCTGCCGGCGTTGAGCCGGTGGCGTCACCGTCGGTCTGAATGGGAACCGGATGAGCGGACTGAATCCGAATCTGTTTCGCCTGCAGCTTCTGAACGCTCCTGGAATCAAGATGCGTTCCCCGTATGATTCGAAACACATATTTGATCATGCTCCAGATCCCTTTCTTACGGAGGAGAATCAGATCGAGCAGTCCGTCATGGTCATTGGCCGCAGGTGCAAAATTCAGATTCAATCCATACGCGGGAATGTTCACCACAATGACATGGTAGGCGGTCATTTCCTGTTCCCCTCCATCAGTTGTGATGTGAAGTGGTTCAAACGGATAAGCACACAGAGTTTTCCAGATGGGTTTCAGGTAGCTCAAGTGGGAAATATTACCTGTGCGACTGAGCGTCAGGGCTTCCACCACCGCCGCATCAAAACCGATGCTTGCCATCAAAACAAATTTGCGATCGTTGATCTGGCAGAGATCAATTTCCCGCGAAACACCCCGGCTGATCATTTCCGCGACAAACTGACCTGATTTTTCGATCCCAAAATAGCGGGCCAGCAGATTTTCCGTCCCCAGCGGAAGAATGGCAATGCATTGATCGGGATAGCGATTAATTACATCCTGCACCGTTCCGTCGCCGCCGGCTGCCACGATACACAGCGGCTGATCTTCGGCCGCTCGCTGCTTCAGCAGTTCCTGCATGCGATCCCGGTTGGAAAACAGCCGCGGGCGAATGCCTTTCTGTTTCAGATGAAGTACCAAATCCTTGATCAGCAAGGCCCGATTTCCCGCGCCGGAAATCGGGTTTCTTTGAATGGCGACCCAGGGAGTGGACATAGTACTGCATTCTTCTGTATCAGTGATAAATTCGCGAAAATTTGTGGTTCGCGAATCTGGCG
>NZ_CALFPF010000157.1 GCF_937919775.1 uncultured Gimesia sp. | reverse complement strand
TCAAAGTGCTCACAGGAAATTATGAACCGGGCACTAATGCATAAGACAATAAGGAGACACACAATGACAGGTAAGATGGATTGCTTTGGCTTGACTCATACCGGTGCCAGGAAGTCTCTGAACCAAGATCAGTTCCTGATCGCCGATCTGGAAAAATCGATGCGGATTCATTCGAGCAGTTTAAGCCTGGATGACCATTCCCGATTATTCGGCAACTCACAGGGTAAGTTATTACTCGTTGCAGATGGGCTCAGTCACTCTGCAACCGGTGATCTGGCCAGTCGATTAGCAACCGACTGTATTACCAGATACATCCTGAACAGGATGCCCTGGTTTCTTCATCTGGATGAACAATCAGAACATGACCTGTGTGAAGCCCTTGTGAGTGCACTCGAGCTGTGCCAGGAGCGGATGGAGTTAGATGTGCAGGAACATCCGGAACGTGCGGGAATGGGAACCACATTAACGATGGCCTATCTGCTCTGGCCGCGGATCTACGTGGTTCATGCTGGCAATAGTCGATGCTACCTGTATCGCCGGTCAAATCTGAAACAGCTTACCAGCGACCACAGCCTGGCTGAGAAACTGGTAGCCAGTGGAGCCTTAACAGCCGACGAAGTCCCGGAAATCTGGCAGAACTTGTTAGTGAATTCCATCGGAGGTGACAATGACAGCGATCTCAACCCGGAAATCCATAAATCGCACATGCAGATAGGTGACACCCTTTTGTTGTGTACTGATGGATTGACGAAACATGTTCCCGATTTAATTATTTCTGCAATACTAAGTCAGAATGCGTCGGCAGATGAAACTTGTGTGCGTCTGGTTAATCAGGCGATGGAAAATGGTGGCTCAGATAATATTACCGTCGTTGTCGCTCGATTCCTCAACGAAGGTGAGCAGGATGTCGCTATTTCGGATAGCGGCGATGTGCAAGCCAGGAGCGGTGTCAAGCGCATTGATAATGGCGTCCCATTCGATCATGATATCCAACCTGAGAAAATCTGATCCTCTGAGGTACTCTCGAAGTCACAGCATTGTTCTTTATGACGGTCCAGAAACTCAGCTGCCTCGGGAATTGATATATTTTCCAGAGTGAGTATGCTTGAGCTGCATGCGAGCAGATGAGTCTGGAAAATAGGTAGACAACAGGAAGTCACAATGGACAATCACGCAACGCTGTCTCTTTCATTCATCCTGTTTGCCGGCATGGCCTGCCAATGGATCGCCTGGCGTGTTAAACTGCCGGCGATCATCTTTTTACTCCCGGTGGGAATCCTGGCCGGTCCTGTGATGATGTGGCTCCAGCCAGACGAATTATTTGGTGAGCTGCTTTTCCCATTCGTATCCCTGGCTGTTGCCGTCATTCTGTTTGAGGGTAGTTTGAAATTAAAATTCCAGGAGATTCTGGGATTAGAGCGGGTGATCCGTAATATGATCACTTTGGGAGCCTTGTTTACCTGGATGGTCATTGCCGTCACAACACGCGTGCTGCTTGACTTTTCGTGGGAAGTCTCATTCCTCTTTGGAGCCATGATGGTGGTCACTGGTCCGACGGTGATTATGCCACTGCTGCGCACAGTGCGACCGAAAGAGAATATCGCCAATATTCTGCAATGGGAGGGGATCTTAATCGATCCGATTGGCGCGATTCTGGCGGTGCTGGTATTTGAATTTATTGTCTCAGGAGGAGTCGCAGATGACGGCTTTGCAGCCGGGCTGATCGTGTTCGGAAAAATCCTGCTCATTGGAATTCTGTTCGGTGCTGCCGGGGGTTATTGCTTCGGAGTGCTTTTAAGGAAATATTGGATTCCACAATATCTTTACAATATTGTAGCGCTGTCTCTGGTCTGCACGATTTTTTCCATCTCTAACATGCTCGAAACGGAATCTGGCCTGCTTTCGATCACAGTTATGGGGATCTGGCTGGCCAATATGAAAGGGATTGAGTTAGGCGATATTCTGGACTTTAAGGAAAGCCTCAGTATCCTTTTGGTTTCAATGCTGTTTATCATTCTGGCAGCGCGGCTGGATCTTAGTGCTTTCATGAATGTTGCCTGGCCTGCTCTGGGTATCTTCATTGCCATTCAGTTACTGGTGCGTCCATTAAGTGTGCAGCTTTGTGCCCTCGGCTCAAAACTGACGATGAGGGAACGCTGTCTTTTATCATGGATCGCCCCGCGTGGCATCATTGCAGCAGCGATTTCAGCGCTGTTCGCAATCAAACTCGAATCGATTGGTTATCCGGAAGCAGCACAAATGGTTCCGCTCACATTTTTTGTCATCATTGGAACGGTTTTACTTCAGAGCGTTACGGCCAGGCCCATCGCAAAAATATTAAAAGTAGCAGAACCCGATCCCAAAGGCCTGCTCATTATTGGCGTCAACACTGTGACCCAAACGATTGCTCAAGAACTGATGAAAAATGGATTTCGAACATTGCTGACAGATCAGAACTGGTCTGCGGTCACGGAAGCGAAACTGAAGGGTTTATACGCCTATTGGGGTAATCCCGTCTCGGAACACGCGGAACGCCATCTCAACCTGACTGGTATTGGCCATCTCCTGGCGATATCGCCGCACATTGAGCTGAATGCCCTGGCTGCACAATACTTTCGATTGGAATTTGGCCCCGGTTGTATTTATACCATTCGTAACCATCACCAGGAAAATGGAAAAACGGAGGAGAAATCGCTTTTCAAACACGGCGGACGGTTTCTCTTTGATCAAACGATAACCTATGAAGATTTAGACGCACGGTTCAAGCAGGGAGCTGTCATCAAAACAACCTTGCTGACTGAGGAATTTACCTATGAAGATTATCTTGAGCAGCTGGACGGGCAGCGTTTGATGCTGTTTGCCATTGATCCGAACGGAAACATTCATGTTTTCACTGCTCAGCCGGACTTTCATCCGAAAGCCCACTGGAAAATATTAGGGCTGTCATGGAAATCAGCCCCGCCAATTAGTAACTCATAGAATCCTCAGGAGATGTTGAATGGAGGCTCACAAACGCTGGATCGGACTGATTGTGTTTCTGGTCATCTGCATCAGTGCCGGGGGTGTGGGTGCACTGGCGACGACACCGGAAATCGCGGGATGGTACCGAACACTCACCAAGCCACCGTGGAATCCGCCTGACTATGTGTTCGGCCCGGTCTGGACGACACTTTATGTCCTGATGGCAATCGCTGGCTGGCTGGTCTGGAAGCCCGCCGGATTCCGCAGAGCCGCGCTACCCCTGAGCTTGTTCGCCGTACAACTCTTCCTGAATGTCGTCTGGTCGTTCATCTTCTTCGGAATGCATCAGCCGGGTTGGGCATTTATGGAAATCATTGTGCTCTGGCTGACCATTGTGGCGACAACCATCACATTCTTCCGCTGCTCGAAACTCGCCGGCTGGTTATTCGTGCCGTATCTGGCATGGGTCAGCTTCGCCAGCATACTGAACTTCGCTATCTGGCGCATGAATGTCTGATGGATTGCGCAGATTTTCCAGGATGGTTCAAAACAAAGTCCCAATCCACATATTACGGTGTATCAGTTTTTGTATCGGGCTCGCTGCAATCAACCAATCAGTTCGGGAATCGGTTTACCCTGATCGGCGATGATGGGGGTAGGTCGGCCGTTAAAGTCCTCAATCAACACGTTTGCAGCGTCGATTCCCAAATGATGGTAGATCGTGGCCAGGAAATCGCCAGCACCACAGATACGCTCGATGGAATCTTCACCGAATTTGTCAGTCGCTCCAATAAAACGCCCGGTTTCAATGCCGCCACCGGCCCAGATATTTGAGAAGGCGCGTGCCCAGTGATCACGGCCGGGTTGTTTTGTGCCTGCCGGAGCACTCGCGTTTCCTTCACCCGTACTGGGCTGATAGTTAATTTTGGGTGTACGACCGAATTCTCCCGTCACCACAACCAGCACGCGTTCGTCCAGACCACGCTCATAGATATCTTCGATCAGAGCAGAGACCGCCTGATCATAGGCCTGAGAGCGAAATCGCATCGCGTCGAAAACATGATGGTTCACTGCATGATCGTCCCAGTTCTGAACACGACCACACAAGGGACCACTGAGACTGGTCGAGAGGATATCCACGCCTGCTTCTACCAGACGGCGCGCCATCAGCAGTTGCTGCCCCCAGGTATTCCTTCCATAACGATCGCGTGTACGATCATCTTCTTTGCTCAAATCGAACGCAATTTTTGTTTTTGGGTTCGTCAGCAGGGTCATCGCCTGAATTTCAAATTCATCCAGCGCCTGCAGTTCCCCTGCCTGATCGAAAGCGCGCTCCAGTGTGTCAAGATTCTGGCGAAGTGTTGATCTGCGGTCCAGTTGCTTGATCTCGGCCGCATTGGACAAGCCAATGTTGGGCACGACGAAATTAGGCTGATTAGGATCGCCGGAGACGGAAAAGGGACCGTAGGCATCACCAAGATAGGCCGCTCCCACTCGCTGCGACGAGAAATTAATACCAACATAAGGCGGAAGCGGGTTTGTCCGAGGCCCTTCCTTAGAACGTAAATAGTTAGTTACGGACATCCAGTCGGGATACTTTGGGATTTCCTTATCACGCGTATCGGGATCGCCGGTCAGCATTCTCAAGGTACCGGCCGGGTGCCCGGGGCTGCCATGACGCATCGAACGCAGAACCGTGAATTTGTCGGCAATCTTCGCCTGGAGCGGCAGCAGTTCCGTGAAGTTCATGCCCGGCACTTTAGTCGGAATCGTTCCAAACGGACCACTGTACTCGCTGGGCGCGTTTGGCTTGGGATCGTAAGTATCAATGTGCGAACAACCACCGGGTTGCCAGACCATAATGACGGCTTTTTTTTCCTTCTTTTGATTCAAAGGACTTTCGGCCTGAAGACGGAGGATGCCCGGCAGACTCAGCGACGCAAACCCAGCCAGCCCCATTTTGAGGAAACCACGACGGCTTTCTGGTCCCGGGCAGGGATTAATCGAAGAAGCATTAAATGGATCTGTCATCTCTAGTTTGCCTTCTTAGCTGGATTGACACGTATTGTAATGGGCGTTGACACAATGATATCAACAATATCTTTGGGCGCTGCAGTGGCGGTCGCACTCTTTAACTGTTTATCGGCTGTTGTGACAGCCGCTTGAGCCGCTTTTACTTTTTCAGCAGCCGCTTTTGCAGCAGTCTCTGCACCAGCTCGTTGCGCATCCGGCGCAGTTTTTGCGAGCTCGGCCAATTTCTGGGACTCTGCTGCTAACGCATCTGCTTCCTGTTGCGCTTGCATCACCGCTGTTTTTGCTGCAGCCACCGCTTCCAGATTTTCGCGGTATTTAACGACGGCATATCCGTAAAAGGAAATTTTGTAATCGCCGGGCTGTGTTTTCAACGCGGCCAAGTCGAGATCAACCGTGGAACTGTCTGCAGTCAGTGGCGCATCGAACGCCGGCACTCCTTCGAAACCTGCACCATAGGTATTTAAGGTCACGTTGGCACCGGAAAATTCAGAGCGTCTCGCGTGAACCAGCGGAATGCTCAGCTTCTCACCAGCCGTCACTTCCCAGACCTTGTTTTCAACGGGAGAGATTGTGATGGGAGCCAGTTCAGAATTCGATACGGATACAGGTACATCAGCCAGCAGGCGTGGACTCGGCACTTCTCCCCACCCATCTTTAACAGGCCATTGCATCGAAGCCATGCGGCAGGGGCGCGTCACAACTTTTCCGTCGATGGTGGCTCGTCCGAAAAAGGCAGCGCTGGTTAACCCTCGAGTGGCATTCGCCTCGGCACTGATCAGCATAATGCCTCTAGTCTTGCCTTTGGGAATTTTCAATCCGGCGGCTGTGACGCCTTCCGGCAAGTTTTCCATGAACAAATCGATCTCGCCATCAAAACCATCGCGGCGCACCACAACAACTTCGATTGGCATTGTAGCGCCGGCTCGCAAAGCGATCGGTTTGGAAAGAGCATTGCGGTCACCGTTTCTCAGGTTCATATGCAAGCTCCAGCCGACGAGCGCAAAATCAGGTTCTGCCTTGCGGATAATCAAACGATAGATATTTTGCGGATCATTACGCGTGCCACCAAACAGGTCGCGCAGTTGCAGGCGATGCACGCCATCCTGTTTGATTTCCAGCTTACCAATAATGTCTGACGAACCTGCGTTATAGGGAGGTCCATCATACGAATAACCGTTGCTGGAGATTTTCACAGGACTGGCAATATCACTGAGTTCCACAACATCGGTTCGCGTTTCATCAGGCGCTTGACCACTGATGTGTTGCACAACAATCGAAGGATCTGTGGGTCGCCCTAATCGCTCGGAGGCTACTTCCACCCACCACACTTCACCTTTTTTGGCGGTGAATTCAAACGTATCGACATCAGCCGCCGGAAAGAAACTTCCGGTAATATCACAGGGCAGCGTAATTTTCTGGGCCTGAGCATGCTGGTTATTAGGTTCCGCTTCGGGACGAACCGATTTGTCGGTCAGCCCCGGAGGTGGCCAGGAGAAAGCGCTGACAGTTTGAATTGCCGGCAGCCGGGGAACGAGTTCGTCTTTCGCAACGGATCTGATGGCAAGGCGGTAAAAGTGATGAGGCCCCCCGTCATACGTCAAACCGTGTAGTTTGATCACATACTTTCCTGACTCAGGAACCTGAAAATCGAGCATTCCGCCGCGTCGTTCCACCAGCAGGTCCATGCCCTGCTCATCTGCAATGATCACAACAGGGTTCAGTTTTGAATCGATGCCCTTTGCCGCACAGTCCACAACAATCCGCTGCCCTTTGGTTGCTTCGAATGTATAGAAATCAACATTTTGTGCCGTCATCACCGCATTGCAGAGGGTATTCAGATCCAGCTTCAAGGCGTTTTCCAGTGCTGTATTGGGCTTGGTACGCGTGATTTCGGGAAACGTCCCCACGTTAAATGCGCGTGTCGAAGAAACACCAAGACGCGTCATCACACGGGCTTCATGAATTCCCTGCGGGCAGTCTTTCGCGATGGAAACCACATATGTGTTGGGGACAGGCTGTCCGTCTTTTCCCAGTTTTTTCGTGGCGGTAATGCCGGGATTTGAGAAACTGAGTTCTTCAGCGTTTTCGAGATGTTCACCGGTAATCGTCACATCAAAACTGGTCCCGACCTGCCCGCCCATAGGCATTGTCGTCAACAGACGCGGTGCCGGAAGACAAACGAGTTGCGCCACCGCTGTCGACGAAATCAGACAGGTCACAAGACAGATTCCTGCAACGAAAGAAAGCGGTTGTCGAAGTTGTCGCATCATTGCTGAGCCTCTGGTTAAAAAGTTTGTAACACATTTTGCGTGGGGGTGAGTACCACACATTAAGGTCGAGGTGCTGTTTCTCATCTTGTCCCTAGTGATTAAACAGGAATTCCTTTGTATTCATTAACGCCCAGATTAAATCCTGATAGTCTTTCAGTGACGGTTTTTTCTTTTCACTTGACTGCGTTTTGGCATCTGCCACAGGCTCGGTGAGGTAATCCAGTGCGGTCTTCAATTCTTCCGGATCTGGTTTGCGTGAGAAAGCGGCGAGATACAACTCGGTTACTTTTTCTTCAACCGTGCTGTCGGACTTGGCAAATTGAGCGGCACGACCATCGCCGGCTGCCAGTTTTGATTTAATCTCTCCGGAATTGATCAAATGCAGGCTCTGCGCGAGACTGGATGTCTGAATGCGTTCACACTCGCAAACACTGGCGCTGCTCGGTCTACCGAAGACTTTCAAAAAAGCGGAGGAATTTGTGTAGCTGTTATCAGGCAGCGCTATCGCACGCGTGCCGGGCGGCAGGTTCGCGAAGCGGGTCGTCGATCCCGCGAGATGATCGATGGAATCGAGTAAGACTTCCGCCTGTAACCGTCGTGGGTAAAATCGAGAGTAGTTCTGGCGATCCAGCAGGTTATATTCATTTGGCATAGAGCTCAGCTGATAAGTGTTCGACTGCGTAATGACTTTCACCAGTTTTTTCAAATCGAAGCCGGAGCTGATGAAATGTGCTTCCAACGCGGCCATCAATTCCGGATTGGTAGGCGGGTTGGTATCCCGGATGTCATCTTCAGGCTCAATTAAAGCGCGTTTGAGAAAATGTTTCCAATAACGATTGACCAGCGCTTTGGCAAAGAACGGGTTCTCCTTGGAACTCATCCAGTTCCCCAGTCGCAGCCGCGGATCTTCATCCGGCGCGATCTCGCCGATTTCATCACCCAGCGCGACCGGCTTTAACATCTCTCCCGATTTCACATTTTTAGCCTGAGCAACTCCTCGCTGATGAAAAATCAAATCCTCACCCTGAATGCCGGTTGGTTTTCGCCCGATCTGGGAAAAGAATGCCGCCAGACTGTAATAGTCGTCCTGGCTCCAGCGTTCGAAAGGGTGATGATGACACTGGGCACACTGCATCCGCACTCCCAGAAACAACTGAGCAATATCTTCGAGCTGTTCCTTGGGGTCTTTGACCCTTTTGTACCATGCCACCGGCGGATTACTGACAACCGTACCCGTTGCCCCTAAGAGCTCGCGTACTAACTGATCATACGGCACATTTGCCAGCAGACTGTCCCGAACCCACGCATGAAATGCAAAGTTCGCTGTGATATCGCTGGCGGCATCCCGCCGATTCTTCAGCACTGGAGTCCACTTGGAGGCGAAGTAATCCGCATAGTTCGGACTACGTAATAATGCTTCGACAACCTGATCGCGCTTATTAACGTCGGTACTTGCCAGAAACGCCGCTGATTCTTTTTCGGTCGGAAACCGACCGCAGATATCGAGTGTCACGCGACGGAGAAAAGTGGCGTCGTCACAAACAGGTGACGGAGGAATTCCCAGTTCTTTCAGGTTGGCAAACACATGCTTATCAATAAAATTCTTTTCTGCCGGTACTGTTAAAACCGGGGCTCCCAGGGGGACAGCAGCGGTAAAAACAGACACCTTGCCCTGATAACGCACCATCACGGCGACTTTCCCCGGAATGTCGTTTACTTTCACAACACCGCTTTCGCTGACCTCTGCCATCGAGGCGATGTTCGACTCATATAGCGCCATGTGAGAAACATCGCGGGTACTGCCATCCGAGTATTTCGCCACTGCTTTCAGCTGTTGTTCTTCTCCCATATTAACCAGACCACGTTCTGGCTGAACCTGCACTGACACCAATGTCGGTTCCTTACCGGTGGTGTAGGTCGCACCTTGCTCAATCCATCTTCGGATCAGTTCGTAACCTTCCGAATTGCGGGGGAGCTTGATTCCACCACCATGCGGTGTCTCCCCGGATGCTTTCGTGAGCAGCAGACTTTTTGTGGGAACAGAGGGAAACAGTCGCCGACCGTGCCCTTCTTTCACCAGGCTCTCATAGTCTTCCAACGTCTCAAAGCCCAACAGAGAGAGTTGAAAACCATTCTGCCCTCCACCGGCTTTGGCGTGACAGACCCCCATATTACAACCGGCTTTCGTCAACACCGGAATTACGTCATTGACGAAACTGACGGCAGGCTGGGGCTCTTCCCCCAACGCAACCCCGAGACTTCCGAGTGTCACGACCAGTAAATTAAGAAGGCTGAGAAAGAACAGACGTAATGAAGAAGCATTTTTCATTGTTGTCATATCAATTCTGATTGCGGTGGGAATGAGTTAGGGAGGGAAACGCTGAAAAAAATATCTTTTTCTTATATAAAACTTTACTGCTGCGAATCTTAAATGTCAATATTTAAGTTTTATTTATTACCCA
>NZ_CALFPF010000156.1 GCF_937919775.1 uncultured Gimesia sp. | reverse complement strand
GGGAAAACTCCACTTAATTGCGGATGCATGGAAAACACAGCTGACAATAACCATGTGACCAGCAACATCATTTGATTCAAACCGCAGTCTTTCAGGGCGTGCTCAATGAAACCGTAGCAATCACAGTTCAATTATACTCGGTCCCAAAAGCTCTAGAGGCGCGATTATCAACCAGAATTCGGTTTAAGGCGCTTTTTGCACAATCAAACAGGCATTATGTCCACCAAACCCGAAACTGTTCTTCATCACCCGCTCAATTTTCATCTCGCGTGGTTCATTCGGAATGTAATCGAGATTACATTTTTCATCGGGTTCATCCAGATTGATCGTCGGCGGGCCGACCTGTTCCAGCAGCGCTTTCACTGCCACGACAAACTCCACACCACCAGAGGCCCCTAACAGGTGCCCTAAATGCCCTTTCGTACTGGAAACAGGCATCGTTTTCACATGGGACCCAAACACGGAGTTAATCGCAACCGTTTCTGCCACGTCTCCTAAAGGAGTGCTCGTTCCATGGGTATTGATATAATCAATGTCTTCGGGATTCAGACCGGCATCTTTGATCGCGTGCTGCATCGCACGTGCTGCACCGCGTCCCTCAGGATCGGGAGCCGTCATATGGGTCCCGTCAGCAGACATACCATACCCGGTCACTTCTGCCAGAATCGGAACGCCGCGTTTTTTCGCATGCTCATATTCTTCGAGCACGATAATACCCGCACCTTCCGCCATGACAAATCCATCACGATCACGATCAAATGGACGGCTGGCTGACTGAGGATCATTATTGCGGGTCGACAAGGCATTCATCCGGGCAAAACCGGACAGCCCCATCGGCGTGACAGCCGCTTCGCTGCCACCTGTAACCATAATATCGGCGATGTCATTTTGGATCAGCTTGAAGGCATCTCCGATGGCATTCGTTGCAGAGGCACAGGCAGTCGCAACAGCACTGTTCGGACCTTTTAATCCGTAGGTAACCGAAATATTACCACTGGCGGCATTCACCATCAGCTTCGGAATCATAAAAGGAGAAACGCGCGCGGGACCCTGATTGTAAAGACGATCGTGCTGACTTTCGATTTCATTCAAACCGCCAATCCCGCTGCCCACAATTACGCCACTGCGGTATGGATCGCCGTCATAATCTTCCAACTGAGCCTGCCGGTAGGCAATATGAGCGCCTACCAGAGCAAATTGCACAAATCGATCAACACGTTTCAGATCTTTGGCTGAGATATTGGTATATTCGGAGGCATTAAAATCTTTAATTTCCCCACCAAAACGCACCTTGTAGTCGGAGCAGTCAAAGCGTTCCACCAGACCGACGCCACTTTTGCCGGCGCATAATTTGTCCCAAAACTCTGAGACATCCAAACCCAGAGCCGTTACAACAGAAATACCCGTAACGACAACTCGCCTGCGCATTCGTGAACACTTCCTACAATGAAAAGACAGGACTCTAGATAACCAAAACCATTAGACGTGTGAACTGAGAAATGCCTGCCGCTGATTAGCTGGCTTTTTCAGTAATATAACCAACAACATCACCTACAGTTTTGATTTTGTCATAGTCATCATCCGGAATCGTAACATCAAACTCGTCTTCAAATTCCATGACAAGTTCGACGATATCCAACGAATCGGCCTTCAAGTCGTCGATGAATTTACTGTCCAGCGTAATATCTTCTTTAGGGTGGCCTAATTGCTCGCTAACGATACCAACCACTTTTTCTTCGATTGACACTCTTCTTCTCCTTCACCGTCTTAGTGATTTTTTAACTTTTTTATGGCCGGAAACATCTTTACCAAACCAACTTGGATGGATTCGCTACTAGTAGTAGCGATGATATATCCGGTTTCCCCAATTCTGTAAACCTTAAAATGTGACAAGAATTATGAGTCTTGTCTACTTCCCCAAAGTTACCTCATAATTTGATCGGGCTGACTTTTCCAGTCTGGGAACACACGATTTCAGGTTCTCGTGCATTTTCTTCAGAGTCACCGCATAAGTTGTTGTAGCACAGATTGATAGATTAGATCAAGCTCTGACTGGCCAGGTAGAATGTACCCGAATACACCACTGCCCTTCCCCCTGTGCAACCCGGGCTGGAATTCGAACCACGCCCTCTTCGAACTCCTTACGAATCGTTGACCGTTTCGCAGGAAATCTTCCGATTAATGCGTTTCATCAATCCCTTGAGAACCTTCCCCGGTCCGATTTCGTAAAATTCGTCGAAACCATCATCGAGCATTTTTCGAATGGAGTCTTCCCAAAGAACGGGGCTGATCACCTGACGTATCAGCAATTCGCGGATTTCGTCAGGATCTTCATGGATTTCCGCATCCACATTCGAAATGACCGGGATTTCCGGCTTTTTGAGCCCTACTCCCCCCAATGCTTCCGAGAGTCGACTGTCGGCCGGTTTCATAATTTCCGTATGAAACGCACCGGCAACCGCTAAAGGAATCGCGCGACCCCCTGCCTGCTCGGCTAATTCTGCTGCCCGTTCACAGGCACTGTTTTCGCCCGAAAGCACAATATTTCCCGGGCATAAATAATTGGCGATCCAGATTTTCCCTGCAGCGGAAGCGGCTCTACAGATCTCTGCCACCTGATCGCGTTCCAGCAACAGAATACTGACCATTCCAGAGGGATTGGCGTCGGCAGCCGCCTGCATGGCTTCCCCGCGACGCTGCACAACTCGCAAGCCATCCTCAAAGGTCATCGCGCCGGCAAAAACCAGCGCCGTATATTCGCCCAGACTTAAACCGGCTGCCATCTCACACGCCAGGACTTTATCGGGAGAATCCGCACGTAACATTTCCAAAGCAGCCAGACTGGTCACAAACAAAGCAGGCTGGCTGATGACCGTCGAATCCAGATCTTCACTGGGACCTTCAATACAGATCTTAGCTAAATCATACTGAAGTATTTCAGCAGCACGATCAAAAAGCTCCCGGGCTGCCGGATATTTTTCGACAATCGTTTTGCCCATGCCGACATGCTGAGCCCCCTGGCCGGGAAACAAAAATGCAATTCTGCTCACGGGTCGATCCCTCTATAACTAGATTGCGCTGATATTTATGATGTCGCTTCAGGCGACGGGCTTCTGAGCCAGATGTTCGGCGATCTGCGAGTTGATGCCACGATCCTTGAACATGGCACTCCCCTTCAAAGCATTCGAAATCGACTGAGCATCGCTGGAACCGTGGCAGATGATACAGATCCCGTCAATTCCCAGCAGAGGGGCTCCCCCGGTTTCATGATAACGAAACCGCTTACCCATTTCCTGAAATGCCTGCTTGGCTTTATCACGCTCTACATCGAGATTACTTAAAATCTGCCTGGAGGCTTCCTGCATCAGGAAATCAGCCATCCCCTCGCTGACCTTTAACACCACGTTCCCGACAAAACCTTCACAGATTAAAACGTCGGCTTCTCCCTGATAGAGACCACGCCCCTCGACATTTCCGATAAAGCTGTCTTTTAAAGGGCTATCACTCAACAGGCGATAGGTATCCCGGTAAAGGTCATTCCCCTTAACGTCTTCGCTGCCGATATTGATCAGCCCGATCTTGGGAGATGCAATCCTCAGCACTTCGCGGGCATAAATTTCACCCATGACGGCATACTGATAGAGGTGTGAGGGACGCGCTGACGGATTGGCACCGACATCCATCAAGACGGCATGTCCGGCAGTGGTTGGCAAGGTGACTGCGATTCCTGGACGCTTCACGTCCTTCAGGAACAGCCGCGTTTTCAAGCCTGATGCGACGACTGCCCCGGTATTACCGGCACTGACAATGGCATCGACTTCACGCGCAGCCATCAATTTCCAACAGATCGAAATCGAGCTGTCCGGCTTTTGACGCATTGCATCGGTCGGCTTTTCTTCCATGCCTACCACCTGGCTGGCATGGACGATCGACAGACGATCTCCAGAATAACCGGAAGCTTCTATCTGGGATTCGATTAGATCCTGCGGACCTACCAGTACCACGTTCAGCGCAGAATCAAGCTGTAATGCGGCGATTGCTCCCGCAATATTCGGTTCAGGGGCAAAATCACCCCCCATTGCATCCAGTGCAATCCGCATTGATACCTAGTCCTCAGTTTCAACGATGGTGCGACCCTGATAGAAACCACAGTGAGGGCAAATAGCATGGGAAGGGGACGCTGTTCCACACTGTGGACAGTATGTCGGCTTGGTAGCCTTGATACCGTTGTGACTGCGTCTCTTACGAGAATTAGATTTTGACATCCGTCTTTTAGGAACTGCCATGAAAAAGACCGCCTTATTACACCTGACTTAACTTAAACTATACGTAATACACAACTTAACATTTCATAGAACGCACCCCATTTCACTAAAGGATGAGCCGTTCCATTGTAATCAGTCGGAATAGCCCCTGGGGACGCTGCAATAAACCTGGATACAGGCTAATCGTCCTGCGAGCGCACGGAGATCTCTCTTACCAGCTTTTCTGACAGGAATCGAACATACTATGCAATTTTCAAAACAACTGTCAAGCTACAGGGCACAGAACAGACGATATCTAAAGTGATATTTTAATATTGAGCCCCAAAATTAAAACACCAGTACACATATCGCTCAGCTATTTCATCAGGAAATCGAGAATCGCTATGAAGGATCATCGTTTCACACGCCCTGTCTGCCGGCAAATTCTACTCAGCCTCACGATCTTAACAGTCATTCTCCCTGCGCACTGGAATGCGGTCGCACAAACCGGCGCCAGTCCTGCTGCTTCCCAGCAGATGACTCCCCAGGAACTGCAGGCGTTTGGCAAACAGGTACAGGAAACGGCCAATTCTCAGGATGCAGCAAAATTCCGGGCGTTATTCGACTGGAAAACATTTGTCGACAGGGTGCTTGCAGAATACGAGCAGAATCCCGCCGTCAAACAGGCCGTCCAACCGATCCGCCAGCAGCTCGAAACTGCCTACACCGGAAATAACCAGGGAATCGACACCGAAATCCTGGCCGAAATCACCAATGGTGGCGACTACCGTTTCCTGGCAATGCGAAAAGAGCAGGATCAGTTCAAAGTCATTTTCCGCTTCCTCAGGCCCGACTGGACCTTGAACTATCATGCCCTGATCGTCGAGAAACAGCAGAACGGGGAATTAAAAATTATTGACATCGACAGTTTCGGAACTGGCGAATTCATTTCGCAGTCCCTGAAACGGCTCTACCTGCCGGAAATCTACAAAGCCTATTTGACGGTTCCGGACAAACTCAGCCCGCAGGAAAAAACCAGTATCCTGGACCAGAAAAAACGCTACGACTTCCTCACTTCGACTGACGAAAAAACGGACCCCTTCCAGACCTTCCAGCAGCTTCCCAGCCAATACAAGGGGGACAAAAGCGTTCTGCTGTTACTGGCGCATAATACCATCGAAAAAGAAAACCCCCAAAAATATCTGCAGGTGTTAAATGTCTTCCGAAAAAATTATCC
>NZ_CALFPF010000155.1 GCF_937919775.1 uncultured Gimesia sp. | reverse complement strand
CCAGAGCCGAATCACCTGCGGATTCAACGTTGGGCCTCTGTCGTGCGCAGACAGCAGTCAACGGGACAGACATCGTGGCTGGCTCCCATTTCCCCCAGTGCGGGTCGCTCCGCTGTTCCACTCATGCGTTCTTCAATTAACTCGCGGATCATGGTGATGAAGCGGGGATGCACGCCCACGGTTTTCGCGCGGACCACGTTGATGCCCAGTTCGTTCCCGACCGCTTTCGCTTCCGTGTCCAGATCGAACAGCACTTCCATGTGGTCGGAAACAAAGCCGATAGGAACGATCACCACATCCTCGACGTCTCCCTCTGCTCCCAGCTCTTTGATGAGGTCACAGATATCGGGTTCCAGCCAGGGTTGCTGCGGGGGACCGCTGCGGCTTTGATAGACCAGATGCCAGGGATGTCCTCCCAGCGATTCACTCACAAGCCGGGCAGACTCTCGCAACTGAGTCTCATAGCGACAACCGGCTGCCATCGCGAGCGGAATACTATGTGCGGAATATAAGATCGTTGCCTTATCGCGTCTCGCTTCAGGAATCTGGTTCAAGGCTTCTCGCGCACGCGCCGCGCTCGCCTCGATGAAACCGGGATGATTGTAAAACACGCGCAATTTATCAACGTCCGGCGTCCCTGCTCCGACTTCGTCTTGCGCGCGCTGGATATCTTCCCGATACTGGCGGCACCCCGAATAGGAACTGAAGGTGGACGTGAAAAAAGCCAGCGCCCGTTTGATTCCCGCCTGTTTCATCTGAGTCAGCGTATCTGCCAGAAAGGGGGCCCAGTTTCGATTGCCCCAGTAGACAGGCAGATGAGGTCCGTGCGCAGCGAGTTCCCGCTCCAGCGCTGCGATGAGAGCCCGGTTTTGTGCATTGATCGGACTGACGCCCCCAAAATGCTGATAGTGTTCGGCGACTTCCAGCATCCGTTCCCGCGGCACGTTTTTCCCGCGGAGCACATTCTCCAGAAACGGTATCACCTCGTCAGGACCTTCCGGACCGCCAAACGAAACCACTAAAATGGCATCATACGAATCGTTCATCAATCAGCTTTCTTGCCTCGTCCACTTTTTAACACGGATCGGTTTTCCATCCTGAACAGCATCTGAAAAACCTCCGAAAACAGGTCATAAATGACTGCATCACTCATTTGTAGTCCGCCTGCACGAAATTGCCACCCCAAACCGCAAATTATTAAATAAACCTGATTTCCAGAGGCTCCGGTTCCGAAAATGATGTGAATGTTCAACACTTCCCGTCAAAAACGCCTGCACCCAACCGAATTCGTCCGCGTTGTTTTTTTGCAACATCGCCGCACATCTGATAAGAGCAGTCTGTGCATAGTTTCGATTCTAAGGATTATGCGCTGCCGGAACTTTACCTCACAAGGTAAACCCTGATTCCGGCTGAAATTGACCGATCTGAATCTCTTCCAGCGAGTATAAATTCTCATCCCCTGTCTCGTCTGCGACAGAGAGACACGCCATCATTGACACGCCTTACTATTTTTCAGGCACACTCACTAATGAATCCCCCCAGTGCATTGACTGCTCCGAAAACGCCTGTGTTGCGTGTAGACACGCAGCCTGTCGGCCTCAGCCTGCCCACTGCCCGCTTTTATTATATGGATTCCATGCGTTCGGTGCTCATGATGCTGGGGGTCGTACTACACGGCGCGCTGATCTATTCGTCCGGCGATCACTGGATTGTTTCCGATTCTCATAAGTCTGAATTTTTCAACTTACTCGGGTCCACCATTCACGCGTTTCGCATGCCGACGTTTTTTATCATCGCCGGTTTCTTTTCAATGATGGGCCTCAGAAAATATGGCGCGAACACGTTTGCAAAATTGCGACTGCTGCGCATTCTGCCCCCCTTATTCTTTACGGCACTGCTCATCAACACCGTGGAGCTCTATTTCAGAACCACCGTGATTCAACAACAGCCGATGTCTTTCACTCACTTTTTGATTTACGAACTGCCGCAAGCATGGACCTCCGGTGCCTGGGTCTCGCATCTCTGGTTCCTGCTGACCCTGCTGCAGTTTTTCGCCGTCGGTATCGCGCTGTTTGCATTGAGTCGCAGTTTTTCAGATACGGGCAGGCTCAATCGATTTCTTGCCCCTTTACGCAAAAACTGCTACTTTCTGTTACTGCTCCCACTCACTGATCTCGTCTGGAGCATTGCCGACAAACTGGTTCCGGAACTCTCTCATGGCACACATTTCCATGGCCTGTTCAACGCCGAAGATTTTATCGTTTTTCTGCCTTACTTCCTGTTGGGTCTCTGGCTCTTTCGGGATCGCGCACTGCAGCAGGAGTTCCACGCGATCGCCCGCTGGGAATGGTTTGCGCTGGCCCTCTCTATCGTGTCACAATACGTTGAGGCAAATGCCCACGGCATGAATGCGGAAAGCGTGCTGAGAATTTATTCCGCCAGCCTGACCTGCGCCCTCTCCAGCCATATCTGTTATGTGCTGTTCTATCGGTTCATGAATCGAAATTCCCAATTCTTCCGTTATCTTTCCGATGCCTCTTATTCGATCTACCTGTTTCATCATCTCTGCGTGATTGTGTTCGGTTATCTCCTGCTCAGCGCCAGCATCGCGATCGGTTACAAATTTCTGGCCGTCGAAATCGCCACGCTGACCGTCACGCTGGCCATCCATCATTTTCTGATCCTGAAATTCAAACCGTTACGCTTCATGTTCAACGGAAAATGGAGTTAAGCCCCCCCGGAACACTTTCTCCCTGTCCCTTGTCCCCCGGATTGTCTAAAATAAAAATCAGTTGTTTTCCAATTCACTGATTTTAACTTTCTGACATAAACGACAGGGAATCAGGCGTCATGACGTTATCGCAATTACCACTGTTAGTTCTCGTTGGTTTAACACTGACCACAATGCTCACCCTGATGAGTGGCTGCGAGAAATCGCTCACCCAGGAAGACCGCCCCGTCGCCATCGCCGATGAACAGCCGAATCCACAAACCGCACCCGCCGCTCAGGAAGATACGGGACTGGAAGTCGTCACTCTCGGCTCAGGCTGCTTCTGGTGCACCGAAGCCTTCTTCCGCGAACTGAAAGGCGTGAAGTCGGCCGTCTCGGGATATTCAGGCGGCGAAGTTCCCAACCCGACCTACAAAGCCGTCTGCACCGGCAGCACCGGCCACGCCGAAGTCATTCAGGTCACCTTTGACCCGAAACAGATCCCCTTCACCGACATTCTCAAAGCGTTCTGGGAAACCCATGATCCCACCACGCTGAATCGCCAGGGAGCCGACGTCGGCACCCAGTACCGCTCCGCCATCTTCTACCACAATGAAACACAGAAAGCAGAAGCAACCGCCTACAAAGAACAGCTCGACGCATCAGGCCAGTTCAAAAGCCCCATCGTCACGGAAATCACCGCCTTCGAGAAATTTTATCCCGCGGAAGATTATCACCAGGACTATTTCAAGCTCAACCCCGACCAGCAATACTGCCGCTACGTCATCCGCCCCAAACTGGAAAAGTTCCGCAGTAAATTCGCCGACAAACTGAAGCAGGAGGACAGCGGAGAGAAATAGCCGGTTCGAGTGTGAGCATGAAGGAAGGTTGCTTCAGAAACGGTCGATCAATTTGTTTGATGCGAACTCATGATTGAGAAACAGACAGTTCGTATTACTCTGAAAGCTCGCTTGTATTCTCAGTATTGTGCATTAATCGATCACGATACCAATCTGCGATCCGACTACTCACCTGCAGTGCTTTGGCCATTTTAGAAACCGGTGAATAATGCACATAGCGATAACTGGTCTCAACCGAGGTATACCAGCATTTCTTGGCTTCGAGAGACCCGGGACCAATGTCTAATATTTGATCGCCTGTTTCCATGCTGTTGCGAATCATTCGTCCCATCAATAAGTGTCCTAAGCCTTTATTGGAGACACCGGGATCGAATCCCATCCGGAGCGAGTAAATGCGCCTCTGATAGACATAGTTGTAATTGAAGGCAGCCGGCTCACCAGAGAGCAAGAGCAAATTTAAATCGACCGCACCAAATCGAGTCGCGCTTTCATGAGTATCGCGAAAATACTGAGCGACCTGCTCGTGTGATAAAGTCGTTCCGGTAGTGGAACTTCCCTGCCAACTCCTGCGCGCAATCGCTTCACAGATCTCGTACAGGTCCCAACGTGGATCGCTCTCACCGAATTGTTCTCCCCGAGGCCGATACCGCACGAATTCAATCTCGCCTTCCTTCGCAACGCGTTTTTCGGCTCGGATGTATGCCTGACGCGATTTTGCCGATCGACCAGCCAGATAACTCTCCCAGTCCTGATTGAGATCAACACAGGCAGTTTGATCCCACACAAATCTTTTGAATGAAAGATTTGTCATTTCCAGCGCGCGTTCCGTATTACCAGCATCGAAACCTTTTGCGTCCACACACCGTAAATCGATGAGATCCCAGTCTCGCTGAGATTCTTGAATCACACTCATAACGGCATTCAGAGTTGTCTCAGAATCGGCAGATACCGGTCCATAGAAACTCCCCCAGTCATCAAACGGGTACGTCAAAATGCTGCACGATCCTAATTTCGTCCTGATCCGTCTCACACACAACGGAACAATCCCTGTGACTTCATTCCCATCGCGAACGACAAAGACGCGGAGATACTGCTTCGCAGAAAAATGCTGCCAATAAGTCTTTAAC
>NZ_CALFPF010000154.1 GCF_937919775.1 uncultured Gimesia sp. | reverse complement strand
GACTTTCACGCTGAAGTCATCCAGACTGCCGTAAAAAGATTCATCAAAGACGTATTCGTTTTTCTGCAGTCGAACGATCAGTTGTTTCCAGATGTCAGCCGAGTTGAGTTCCGGCTTTTCTCCTTTCGGGATTTTACGGGAGATTTGCTGGTCTTCAACGAGGTTCCGATATTGTGACAGCATGTATTCCCAGGGGGCTCCCGGCTTGCGCGACATGCTGTTCCACATGTTGAATTCTTTGATGGTTTTGTCGAGTGCAATCTGCATCCGCAGTTGTTGACTATGATCAAACAGCAGGCAGCCATCGGAAATGTGAAGTAATGTCCCGTAGACGCTGAAAGTGACGGCTGCAATTTCCTGCAGAGGTTTCAAATACGGTGTGGCTTTCGGTGTGATCAGTTTCGGAGCGACGGGCCAGATGAGATCGTCGCGACTGGTTAACCATTCTGCATATTCTTGGAGAGACTGCGGCATAATAAGTGAATCATTTCCGGGTCGAGATATTCAATGGTCAAATCATAGAAAACGGAGAATCTGGAGAAGAACTGATAGCGAAAACAGGCTGTCAGATTGAAAGGTAACGTACTGGCCGTTCTTATCCTCAAATCTTCCATCTGTGAAATTTTAAAGCAGGGATTACAGGGAATGCACGATGATCGTGTTCCGATCTTAGACCAGACATCAATCACAGAGCAAGCAAAAAACGAGATTTCATTTGCATTCGATCTGGCTTGACTTCTGCAAGTTGATCCAACACGAACCGGTATAACTGACGTAATAGGTTTGAGAGTTGGAATGCGTTGAACCCGAGGCAGGTCGCTGTTGTCATAACGGTTATCCGTCCCCGGCTGCCTGACTGAGTGGAAAACGGCCAAAATCCTGTGTGAAAAATTCAAGTCACCCCATAAATGTGGTTCATATCTTAAGTATTATGGTGCCGTGATTCTAAGTGCATGAATTATAGGGAATTACAGCATCATATTCCGCACAGTTGATTCTTCCCTGCCAATTATTCTGAGTGTCTCTGTCATTACTGCACTCTCCCTTGTCAAAGAGCTTAAAGTCCTCACCGCGATTTCGTCGATGCAATTAGGGCAGACGGTTGAAACCGGAAAGACGTAAAAACCACGTCGAACCAGTCAACATCAGTTTGAGTGGTTCAATCCATTCAATTGTCTGTAAGGGGGGAGAGGACAAGACGGATCTAGTCTGACGAACTGATCTGAATGGTATTGCGATTGTCATTCAGTCCGACCCCAAGAGTATTACGTACCAGATCCCAAATTTCCTTAAAATTAAAGATTGGCATTTTGAAACAGTTTTTGGAGATGCTGTCTCCCTAAACAAACCCCGACCCAAGACTGCACAGGTTACAACTTGAAACTGATTGGCCAGGATAGCCGAGAAGTGTAGTAGGGGTTAAAGCAGAAGAAAAGTAACCATTCTTCGAAAAGATTTGCCAAGCATGTGATTGGAGAGCCCGCAATGAAAACGATCTTCACTACTGGCCAAGTAGCAAAGATCTGTAAGGTTGCACCCCGCACGGTTAGTAAGTGGTTCGACTCTGGACGCCTGAGAGGATACCGTATTCCGGGATCTCAGGACCGTCGAATTCCTCGTGAGCACCTTATTCGATTTCTTAAAGAACACGGCATGCCATTAGGCGAGCTGGAAGATGAAGCCATGGGCAAATTATTGCTCGTCGGTGCAGACACTCAGGTACGAGCAAGTCTCGACGACCTGATGGCTACCGAAGACTTCAAAATAGAGTACGCCGTAAGTGGTTTTGAAGCCGGCATCCAGGCAGAATCTTTACATCCCGATTGCGTGATTGTGGATTTTGCAATGGGTCGCAATGAAGCACTGATGATCGCTCAAAACCTGCGACGTAACAAAGACTACACCGATTCTGTTCTGATTGCCCTGCTGAGCGATGAAGACAACGCCAGCGGTTTCGACAGAACATTATTCAACGAAACTTTCCGGAAACCATTTGACGCAGCACTACTGGCCGAACGGATTCGGACCTTGGTTGGACGAAAAAAGCAAATCGCCTAATGACGGGCAGGAATGCCTCGAGGTGAGATTGCCAGGGACGTGTAGTTCTCGATATTATGGACGGTGTCGAGAGAACGGCCCGCTGGTCAACCAGAACAATCGCAAAGGGATTTGCTGGTTTGCGTGAACGAATAAACCCGGCCAAGAGGTAAGACTCTTGGCCGGGTTTTCTTTGCGCGCACCAGATCTGACTGTAAACCGCTATGAATTTAATCGACAATCATCACGAAGCCGGAAAGACACAGCAGTTGCCTGCCTGGCTCTGGTACCTGCTGCTGGCACTGATCGCGTTTGTGCTTGTTGCCGCTCAGCTCGATTGTGCACAGGATCTTTCCCTCACAGGTCCTGGTCCCGGCCTGACCGTCGATGAACCGTTCAATGTCGGGCAGGGCGTGTTTCTCGTGCGCGCGATTCACGTGTATGGTTTGGGGATCTTCGCGCCGGAAAGTCTGCGGGAAATCTTTGAACATCCAAATTATCTGCCCGATCATCCGCCGCTGGGGCGTCTGCTCATTGGCATTTCACACGAAGTGATCTCTCTGTTTGCCGGTGATGAGGGGCGCCCGTTTGTCGTGACCTATGGGCGCTATGCATCGGCCTTCTGTTTTGCGTGTCTGGTGTTTGTGGTGGGGTGGTTTACCTCAGTTCGTTGCGGGCACCCGGGTGGCGTTGTCGCTGCTGCTGCCTTGATCTGTATGCCACGCTTATTCGGGCACGCGCATCTAGCGGCTCTGGAAACAGCAACCGTGTTATTTTACACCATGGCGGTCCTGTCGGTGGTGCACTTCTGGAATACGGAGCGTCCTCCCGGCGCGAAACGGGCCTGTCTGACCGGGCTGCTGCTGGGGCTGGCTTTGCTGACCAAGATTCAGGCGGTGCTGATTCCCATTCCCGTCATACTCTGGGCGCTTTGGAAATGGCGTCAAAAAGCAATCCTCCCTTTGCTCTGCTGGGGCGGCGTGGGAGTGCTGATTTTCTTTGCAGGCTGGCCTTGGCTCTGGTTTGATCCCGTAGATCGCATCAGCGAATATCTGGGCAGAACCACGGAGCGGGCGGCCCTCTATGTGTTATACTTCGGAACCAAATACGCCGACCGAGATCTCCCCTGGCATTATCCCTGGGTGATGTTGCTGACGACGATACCGGTCGGGCTGTTGATGTTGGCGTTCATCGGCTCATGGAAAAGCAGTTGTTCTGTTTCGGACAAGCAACAGCATCGACCGCAAGGCGACATGCTGTTACTGCTTTCGTTTCTGTGGCCGCTGGTGTTGTTTTCCCTGCCGGGCATCACCGTCTATGATGGCGTGCGTCTGTTCTTAATGGTTTTTCCTCTGGCGGCGATTTTCATCGGGCAGGGGGCAGCCACAGTTATTGACTGGGTGCATCGGCGTTTCCCGTCGCGGTTGGCGACAGCGACGATCGCACTTTTATTACTGACTCAGTTTTACCCTACGATCGCGTATGCACCCTGCTGGCTCAGTGATTACAGTTTATTGATCGGAGGGTTAAAGGGCGCGGATGCGGCGGGGATGGAAGTCACCTACTGGGGCGATTCCATCACGGCAGACATGTTGCAGAAAGTGATCGACGAAGTACCTGAAAACAGCATCGTGCAACTCGCACCAATTCTGCATCCCGCCTGGCTGCAGACGCTGCAGGAGACGCCCGAACTGAAACGGAAGGGGATTCAATTGATCCCCTTCGAATCAGAACGACCTGTTTCCGAATATGTGTTGTACTTTCAGCGGAACCCTTACCTGCCGCAAATGCTTCAGGCACCGCAATCGGATGCGTGGACCGTGATCACCGAAGTCACCCGGCAGGATGTCCCGCTGGCGCGATTGATTCGCTTGAAGGTTCCGCAATAATCTTCTTACTGCTTCACGGGCAGGGATGGATGGAATCCCGGAATTTTGCAGGGAATCCGATACAGGCCACTGCCGGCGGTGATGTAGAGCGTGGAAGCATCGTCGCCGATCCCGAAGGTGCAGTTGGTAGGTGTAGTGGGAGTCGGAATGTAGGCCAGTTCTTTTCCCTCGGGAGAAAAGACGACAATGCCGAACCGGCTCTCTGCGCGGAAGGCGGTGTAGATATTGCCTTTCTGATCGACGGTCATACCATCAATGCCGGTTTCTTTCCCGCCAAAGTCGGCCAGGACAGTTTTCTTGCCTAACGCACCATCTTCCTGGATCGGAAATGCGTTGAGGGTCATGCGCTTTTTCGGATCTTTCGGCGGGTCTTGCTCCAGTCCGGTAGCGCCGTTATCGGTTTCCGCCACGTAAAGTGTTTTTCCATCCGGCGAAACCACAGTTCCATTCGGCTTGCTGATGTCGGTCGTCGCGCGATGCACCGTTTTGGTTTTGGGGTCATAGCGATAGACGCTCATGTGATCGAGTTCCAGCGGTTCCGTGCCGACATAACGGGGATCGGTGAAGTAAACCCAGCCCTGGGGATGCACGACCAGATCATTGGGGGCGTTGAATTTCTTTCCCTCAAAATTGTCGATCAGGCATTTGACTTTTCCCTTTTTTGAAATCTGGGCCAGACATTGTTTTCCATTATTCGCACCGCAGGCGGCGAGCATTTTTCCTTTCTGGTCAATCATCAGGCCATTACTTTGTCCGCTGTCTGCACTGAAGACGGTTGTTTTCCCTGTCGCCGGATCAAAGGCCATAATCTTGCCGAGACCGCCTGCGAAATTGATGTCGCTGAAATAGATGATGCCGTCCACGTCAACGCAGGCGCCTTCCGTGAATCCCTTGTCGACCCAGAGTTCTTCCACTTTCGATTCAGGAGAGACAATGGACGCATCGCCGGACGGGGCAGGTGTCGCCGCGTAGACCATGGAACCTGCAAATCCTGAAAAAGCCATTCCCAAAACAAAAAGATGCTGCCAGTGAATCATGGTTGGTTCCTCTCTGCTGTTGCGATTTGCAAAACGATCATAGCCGGTGGGCTGTGACGACATCACGTTTCTTTTCTGTTTTATCAATTCAACTCAGTGTCTCGTCTGGAGTCTCTGTCACAGGAGCGTTCTTGTTATTGCGGACCAGCCAGAGCGAGGGGACCGCGAGGATCGCACCGGCAGTCGGGCCGACGAGATAGAGCCAGAGTGATTGCAGATTTCCACTGACGAGGGCAGGGGCAAACGAACGGGCCGGGTTCATGGAAGCGCCGCAGATCGGCCCGGCGAACAGGGCCTCCAGCGCGATCACCGATCCGATGGCGACCCCGGCAAGGATGCCGGTTTCCTTGGCGCCCGTGCTCACACACAGGACCACGAACATCAGCATCCAGGTCAAAACCCCTTCGAGAATCAGCGACTGCATGTCACTCCCGGCCGGAAGCGTCATGCCGTAATTATCCAGTCCGGGAAAGATCAGCTTTAACAGCAGACAGGCTGCCAGAGCGCCAATCACCTGACAGATAATATAAGGCATCACCTCTTTCCCGGGAAAACGCCGTCCCACCCAGAAGGCGATCGTCACTGCCGGATTGATGTGCGCGCCAGAGATTTCACCAATCGCGTAAATCACCGATGTGACCACCATGCCAAACACGAGCGCAATGCCCACATGCGTGACGGTTCCGTGAGAAACCTGATTCGTAACAATGGCACCCGCACCTGAAAACAGCAGGATGAATGTGCCAAAAATTTCCGCGTAATATTTCTGCATCAGTGGTGAATTCCAGGTTGCGGGTTCAATGTTTAATCATTTTCGGGGCGACTCGGATTGAGCCAGTGACCGGACGGATCGGAGCCGGCGACAATGACCCCTTTGGCGTTCCAGTCCATGCCGGCCCGGACGTCGGCGGCACAATACCGGAGCGTTAAGCCGCAGCGTCTGCGGTCTGACTCATTGGCTTCGGAACCGTGCAGTAACAGATCGGAATGGATGGAGCCCTCGCCTGCTTTCAGTGAATCGTCAACGGGCGAACCATATTGTTCCGCATTATCGATGGTCTGGTTGAGCACGTTGTCTTCATGTGAGCCACTCGGACGATACGTCATGTGTCCATAATGATGGCTGCCGGCAATAAACCGCATGTTGGCGTTTTCGAGGTCGGCATCGTCGATCGCCAGCCAGACCGTGACCGCTTTCGAAGGAGACAAAGGCCAATAGCTGGCGTCCTGATGCCAGGCGACCGATTTGCCATCGTGGGGCATTTTGCAAAAGAAATGCGAACCCCAGGCGATGACATTTTCCCCCAGCAGATCTTTCACGTATGCGACAATTTTGGGATGTGTCAGCAGATCATAAACCTTGCCGTACTTCATATGCGCCGTGCTGATCGAATAGCTGTTTCCGCCGGCGGCGATGACGGTTTCCAGCAGACGGTCGAAATACTCCCGATTCTCCTGTACTTCCTGCTCGTTGAAGATGCGAAGATTCCGCAGGTAGCCGTCCTGATTGAATTGTTCAACCTGTTCGACGGTTAAAAGTTTCGGGTCGGTTGTGGTGGAAGGATAGAACTTCAGATCACGCTCGATCTGCGAGAGTTCCTCTTCCTGGGGGACAGCCTTGAATTCTTTGGATTCAGCCATGGTGTGACTCTTTGCGCGTAAGATAAAGCGGAAATCAGTCATGAGGCAGATGAGAGACACCGAACCCCACGAGAGGAAACTGGTTCTATTGTAAATAGGGCTTCGTCCGGGAACAACTTAGAAGTGTGCGATCTCGTTTTTTTGAGAGAGCCCGGAGTTACAATTTTGCATGGCAAAGGGAAAAAGCCGTTTGCTGTTCTCCCGCCAGATCCGCGATGCATTCAAATTTCAATACGCAATTCACGCATTTCGAATCACATTGGGGAACGGAAAAGACTTCGCAGGGGTGTCGCCAGACGATTTTCAACGGATCAGACTGGCTAAGACGCACTCGTTGTTTTGTCCGGTTTGGCTTTCGGAGTCGGCGCAGAGGCAGTGGCAGCGGCCGTTTTACGACTGGCTGCATGGGCGGCCAGACCTTCTGCCGAGATGAGATGCACCAGATCCTGTGCGTTCTGATCCATTTCCATCACAAGTGCATCAACGCGGCCGGCGAGGTACATGTACATAATCAGCGAAGGAATCGCAATTCCCAGACCGAAGGCGGTCGTTAACAGAGCCATCGCAATGCCGACTGCCAGTTCTTCGGCTTTACCCATTGCGCTGCTGTTGGCAATTTCGTTGAATGCCTGAATCATACCAATGACCGTTCCCAGCAGCCCCATCAAGGGGGCCACCGTGGCGACGCCATTTATCACACGCAGATGCTTACGTAGTTGAGATAACTGTCGCTCACCACCGTCAATAATCGCCTGTTCGACTTCGACACTCGGTTTCCCCCACTTTCGAACGCCGTGCGCAAACACCGAGGCAATGGGACTCGGATTTTCTTCGCAGAGTTTGAGGGCCGACCGCGCGTTGAGCTTGCTTTCCTGCAACAGCTTCATGAAGCGGCTGACGAAATGTTTGGGGATCACGCGTCCGGAACGCAGAATGACCAGTCGCTCAATCGTGAACCACATCGAGATGATGGAAGCGATCACGAACGGCAGCAGAAAGTAGCCCATCTCACGGATAATGTCTTCGGGCGTGGAAGGAATTCCGGAACTGCGTTTCACTGGAGTGCCGGCTTCCGCCTGTGGACCATTGGGGTCAACTACTTCAACCAGCTTGCCATTCACCGATTCGACGACTTTGGGCAGACGCTCCTGGGCGTTGGTTACAATCGGAAACAGCAGAAAAAACAGGCCCGGAATGATCACGAATTTCAGCAGAAACCGATGCGGACGCCTGCGACCGGAGTCGGCAGGTCTTCCTTGATCGGCAAGATCAACGGGTTGTCGTTTTGGACTGCTGATAAAATGGATCATGAGTCGTGAATGTCACTCTAAAATGAACAGAGACGAGCACAGAATGGTAGTACCGAACTCGGTTTTGAATTACTTGAGCGTCCTTTGAGTTGAGAATCCTCAGTCACCCGGCAGGACACAGGCTAGTTTACGCCAGATTTGCTTCCCCGTCGAGCCTGGAATCCCATTTCCCAGGCAGACATCTGTGAGGCGTCAGTGACATTCAGATTATGGTTTATTGGCTTTGCCTAATCGGGCCTGAACCTCTTTCACCCGTTCTTGCGTGCGGGAAACCAACTCATGTTCAGGAAAACGCTTCAAAAAGTCCTGATACGTTTTTAAAGCCTTGGCCCATTCCATCATCGCCTCGTGGCACATACCGGCCTGAAAGAGCGCGGGGGCCTGCCATTCGGGAAACTTGTATTGGATGTCGACCTGTAAATAGGCCAGAAGTGCTTCTTTGAACTTTTCCTGAATCATCAGGGTTTCCGCCAGAAGAAACTGGCATTTGGCTGCAGTTTCGGTCCGTCTGCTGTGTTCGGATTCGGTAATCTGTTGAAACACTTTGCGTGCCTCTTCGAACTTCGCCTGATTTTTCAGGCTGCGCCCGAGTACTTCTTCTGCCTGATAGAGGAAAGGATTGTCTGGGTCCCAGCTGCGAAAACCGTCCACGGTCTTTTTGACCTCTTCATATTTTTTCTGTCGGAAGTAAGTTTCTGCCAGCAGCACCCAGGCGCGGGGATACCAGGGGGCCTGACTCAGTTCTGCGGTTTTCTCTTTTTCGAGCAGCTTCAACAGTTCCGCCTGAGCCGCTTCGATCTGATTTTGATGCAGGGCTGCTTCCGCTTCGTGAAATTGCGCAAATGCAGCATATTCATTTTTAGGAAATCGTTTGAGCAATGCTTTGGAAAATTTGTCGACCAGATCCCATTTTTTCAATTCCAGATTGATTTCAATTAACCGATACAGCGAGACCTGTTGCACTTTTTCATCCGACTTGGGAGACGCCTGAAGTTCATCAAAGGCCTTGGCTGCTTCGGGCAATTTGCCGGCGATTAAATCGCTTTCCGCCAGACTCAAACGGGCGTTGTCCGCCAGATCACTGTCCGGGGTCTCTTTCACCAGCCGTCGAAAGATGGCATCCGATTTTTCAAACTGCTCGGCTTCGTAATTAATTAACGCCCATTCATCCAGGATTTTATCCAGGTTGTCCGTTTTGGGGAATTTCAGCAGTAACGCTTCATAGGCCTGATTGACGGCCTCGATTTTCTTCAACTGAAACAAGGTGCGTGCGGCCTGCAGACCGGCCAGCATGGCATACCGCGACGGAGCGAACTGGTTCAACGCTTTCTGATAAACGGCAACGGCGGCTTCCAGTTGCTGGTTGCTTTCCAGACTGCGCCCCTGCATATACGTGGCTTCAGCCGCCAACGGACTTTCCGGAAACTCTTTGACAAACTGTTCAAAATGGGCAGCTGCGGGCTGATGCTCCTGCAGTTGAGATTCGCTCCAGGCCAGGCCGGAAAGGCCCGCCAGGTATTCCGGAGATTTCGCGCCGAGGTTGACAATTTCCGCGAAGAACTTTTTGGCCCGTTCCCACTGTTTTTTCTCGTAGTTCCGTTCTGCTAACTGACGGTAGGTCTGAATTAACAGGTCGGCGTCCGGTTTGTGGCCCTTCAGCTGATCGAGAAATTGATCGACCTCCTGCGGCTTGTCATTTTTGGCTGTGAGCAGAATCAGGTTTGCCAGGATCTGATTGAACCGGACCTCATTCGGAAACTGTTTCAGATATTCTTTCGAGAGGGTCTCTGCATCGGCATACTTTTGCAGCGAGTTGAAACTGTTGCTTTGCAGGATCAGTGCGTCCGCATACTCGCTTAACGTTTTGTCGGTTTTGGGATCTTTCAGGTACGGTTTCAGAACGGCGATCGATTTTTCGTACTGTTTCAATTTCTGATAGGTGCGTGCGAGATAAAGTCGTGCCAGCAGTCTGGTGGTTTCCAGTTCGGTCTGGTCGAGAACCGTCTGGAAATGAATCAGTGCTGCTTTCAGGTCTTCTTCTTTGCCTTGCTCATCACGAATGCGGCCTTTCAGGAGTTCCTGATGCAGCCGCAGACCGCTTTGGGGATATTCTTTTTCAAACCGGGCCGCCAGTTGGTCGGCTTCTGCCAGTTGATTGGTCAGTAAAGCGGCTTCAATCGCAAAATGCAGACTGTCGTCTGCGAGATCACTCTCGGGCGATTGTTTTACGAGTTCGAGAAATAACGGTTTGGCGAGAGCCGGTTTTCCGGAACGTAACAGCGCATCTGCCAGTTGATAACTCATCAACTCTTTTTGTTTCGGATTGGGATTTGATTTGAGCGCCTGTTCGAAAGCAGCAATGGCCTCCGGGAATTGACCGGCGCCTTTGAGGCTGACCCCTTTCCAGTACAGGGCATTGGCTGCCTGTTGGGGATTTTTAGCGACGATCTCAAATTGCTCGACGGCTTTGGCGAATTCATTCAGATCGTAAAATGCATAACCGGCATTGAGCCGCGCCGTGATTCCCAGAGGACTTTCCGGAAACTTTTTCGGCAACTCCAGGAACGCGTTTGCCGCCTCCTGAAATTGTCCGCGATCAAACAGCGAAGTGGCCAGAGACATTTGTGCGTCGCTGGCACGTGAATGATTCTTTTTCGCAGCAATTTCCTGGAACTGCTTCTCTGCCTCTACAGTCTGTTTATTCCGCAGGTAAGCCGAAGCAAGACCGAACTGGGCATCTTCGTGCATGGCCCCTTTCGGATGACGTTCCAGCGATCTCTGAAAACTTTTCACCGCCAGATCGGGTTTGCCACGTCGGAGCATGACATCGCCGAAATAAGGGTACGCCCATTCTTCCAGATCATGGTTGGGATAGAGTTTCAGAAATTCCGTAAATTCCTTTTCAGCCGCTTCCAGGTCATCCAGCAGATAACTGCATTCACCAATGCGATAGAGTGCATCCGGCAGGTTCTTGTCTTTCGGATACTGTTTTGCAAAGTCACGCAGGACCTGCCGGGCTTCCTTATATTTCTGCTGATTGACGAGCGTCAGGCCGAGATAAAATTTGGCCAGGGGAACGTCGGCGTGTGTCGGGTACTCTTTCAGATATTTCTGAAATGTTTCTGTGGCCAGTTCCCAGCGATTTTGCTTATACAGCCCGATGGCCAGTTGAAACTCATCTGAAGCCTTATCGGCCAGCGCGAACTGCGCGGGCAGCAGAATCAGAAACAGGAAGCTCAGGCAGAGTTTGCCGACACGTAAATCGTTTGAGAAAGGGATCCGGATATTCATCATGTTGGAATCGTGAGTTCGATCTAAAAAAGTAAAGTGACGCTCGCTCATATTATCGTGAGTCTTCCGGCAGAGGCAAGCGGCGTTGCTGAAAACTCGCTCCGCAGATACGAAAACCTGATGTTTCAGCGGATTTGTATATCGGTACCGCCCCTGTAAATCACCAAATCGCATGATGTTGAATCAAATTCGTGATTGATGCGTCTTTCACAGGTTTGATGAACGCGGGTCAGCTGCCTTGAAAATGCTGATCTGCGAAATCGAGGTATTGTCGCCAGTCAAAATCCGTGACATCATGTTTGCCGGTTCGAATATGATAACCCATGCGTTGTTTGATCGGCTGATTGACGTCCGGCATCTCTTTCGCACCGAAGCCGGAGGTTCCCAATAGTTTGTAGACCGGCTCTGCATATAATACAGAGAGAAATTCTCCCCGCGGATCTGCCCACTGGTCTTCCTGCGCACTGGCGACATATACGGGTCGCGGGGCGACCAGCGCAACCAGCATGTGTTGATCAACGGGCAGTTCGTCTTCTTTGTCGATGTACTTGTTGAAGTTATCACAGAACCAGTGTGGAAAGGCATTGTTGATCACATTCAGCGTTTCGCCAAAACGGCGTCGGCTGAGAGCGGCACCTCCGCAACCGGAGTCATTGGAGATGACCAGCGCAAACCGCTGATCCTGAGCGCCCGCCCACAGTGACGTTTTACCCAGTCGCGAGTGTCCCATGACGGCGACGTGTTTGTGGTCGATTTGCGGGTCAGTCTCCAGATAATCCATCGCGCGGCTCAAGCCCCAGGCCCAGGCGGCAATCGTGCCCCACTCATCAGCGGCCGGTTTTGATTTGCCGTCCTTGTTAAACAGGGCATGCACGCCATTTTGAAAACCATCGTCATAATCAGGATCGATATCGCCGCAGTAAATCGCAACCAGGCCGTAACCGCGGTCGATGATCTGTTCGACGGGCCAGCGCGAGGCCGAGGTGCCTCGAGATTTTTCCGTGGCACGATTATTGACGACGCCTTTCTCCTGATTCGCCCGCATCCATTTCGTGGAGAGCGTGATTTCCGGGTCATCGGCAATCGTGTGATTGCCATAGAAATTCAGCCCCATAAAAACCGGCACCGGTTTGGTGGCTTTGGCGGGCAGATAAATCAGCAGGTCCATCCGCGGCTCTTCTTTTTTGCCGGTAAAATAAATCGAGACCTCTTTGCGGATCGCTTTGCCGTTTAATGCATCATTCTTCTGCGAGGTGACTTCGAACAGCATGTTGTTCGGCGCAGCGGGACTTTTTCCATAGACTTCATTTTCAAACAGACGCAGAATTTCCGGGCGTCTGACTTTCCACCACAGCTCGGCGGAATCCACCTGCTTACCGTCAGAAGTCAGCAGGGGATCGGGCAATGTAAATTGCGGGACCTTGGCTTCGTCATAATTCGGCTTGGGACGTTGTGCCCGGGCTGTCTGACTGCAGATCAGGAATAGAGCAAACACAATCGACGTGGTCAGGAGCAGTCGTTTCATCTGATTTTAGGACCTTTATTCAGGTGGGGTTTTCATCAATCTGAAGTTTGGCGATGTCGCCGGGAACCCTTCAGGCTATCATAATCGGGAGAGACATTTCAAACCTGTATTTTAAATCGTGTTCGTTTTCTCGATGATTGGCAATATGAAATTCACCGGGTACTGGAAAAACGGGATTTATTTTTATCTGCTCGCTCAGGGGATTGGCGGCATTTTATGGTGGTGTCTGCTGTTTCAGCTGCCAGATTGCCGTTCCTGGTTTCTTTCAGACTCATTACCGGAACGTGTCTTGCTTTCGTTCTGGTTGCCCGATTGTTTGATCTTTATTACGGGTTCGCTGGCTGCTGCCTCTGGCTACAGGAATCACCGAAGCTGGTTTCCGCCGCTGCTTTATTTTTTAACGGGGGGCATTGCTTATGTCAGTCTCTACTGTCTGGCGCTGAGTGTCTCAACCAACGGAGGCTGGCCGGGTACATTGATCATGTTGTGCTGCATGATCGTGATGTTGTTGATCTGCCTGGTTTTGAACCGTGATCGGCACAGGGAAATCTGAGGAAGTCCATTTCGATGAAGATGTTTTTTGTACCGGCTGCTGAAGAATCACCGCTCTGGTGGATCTTACTGAAAATCTTGTTTCAGACCGTCATCTTCTGGTGCCTGTTCCTGTTTGTGATTCCTGCCGGGCTGATCTGGCTGGAATCATTTTTTGGTGGGAACCGGTTTCACTTCACAGGTCAGCATCTGCTGGGAATGACACTGTTCGTGCTGGGCGGCAGTCTGGGTCTGACCAGCGGCGCGATGATGGGAATTTACGGCAGGGGTACGCCGCTGCCCCTCGATGCCGCACGTCGGCTGGTGGTTGTGGGCCCTTATCGTTACGTTCGCAATCCGATGGCGATTGCCGGGTTAACGCAGGGGCTCGCAGTCGCCCTCTATTTTGGTTCGTGGCTGACGATCATATATGTGATCACAGGTTTTTTTCTCTGGAATTATTATGTGCGGCCTATTGAAGAACAGGATCTGCTGCAGCGATTTCCGGATGACTATTCCGCCTATCGCAGCACCATTCGCTGCTGGATTCCCTGCTGGCGCGGTTATCAGCGTCCCGTGAAGAGACTGCCGGATCGGAATTGAATCGACAATTATTTTCCTGAATCTCGTAATCTGTGTATATAATCGTTAACATGGCCCTGACGAAATAATTTGTTTACTTAATGGCGCTGTGTGGTGCCCGGATAATAACGCAATGAAGAATCTGTCCCAAGCAGAAGAGATTGATGAAATCCGCACAATGGTGCGTAAGAGTGGTTTGCGAAGTACCTCCGCTCGCATCACGGTGATTCAGTTTTTGCGTCAGGCTAAATCGCCTCTGACGCATGCCGAGATCGCCGAAGACCTGACTCCGCTGGGATTTGACAAAGCGACCGTGTATCGCAATCTGATTGATCTCGCAGAAGCCGGCCTCGTCAAGCGGACCGAACTGGGAGACCACGCGTGGCGGTTTGAATTACGCAATCCGGATGAACCGGAGGACGCAGAGCACCCGCATTTTGTCTGTACCGAGTGTGGCAGTGTTTCCTGCCTGCACGATGTTGACTTCAAGACTCCCAAAAACAAGCAGTGGTCTCAGGTGGGCAGGGTGACAGAAATTCTCTTAAAGGGAATCTGCCACGAATGCGAAACACGTTGAGCCGGGATCACCTTCGTTCAATGACTGTGGTCATGACTGTGTCCGGCTGCCGGATTCGATGAACCGGGAGCATGGCTGCCGTGATCATGCACGTGGCCCGGTTCAATAAAACCGATCCCGTAAGCCAGCGCGATTCCCAGCAGGAGCACAAAAGAGAGCCGAAACCGGTTATGTGAATGAAATTCCATTTCCGGCAGTAAGTCTCCCAGTGAAATACACATAAAGACGCCCGCTGAAAACGCGAGAGCACAGCCGATGATCACGTGCTGATTCTCGGAAAACTGCTGAACCCCCAGAAAAAACAAGAGGGCGCCTAACGGACACATCAAGGCAAAACCAAGATTCACGGCATTGCGCCAGCCCACAGACCAGCCTCCCGCCGCCATCAGCGAAGTGATGGAAACCGCGTCCAGCGGTTTGTGCAACGCGATTGCCAGAAAGGTTCCCAGTCCGAACAGAGAGAGAAAGACTTCATGATGTTGCTCGGCAATGATACTGGCTCCCAAAGCCAGTCCGTCGATCAGCGTGTGCAGCGCCAGACCGAACGCGATGCCAACCCAGCTCAATTTGTGTGTATGGGTGTGTGAGTGCACGGGGGCATGTGCGTGGTGATGATCACAGTCATGATCATGGTCGTGGTCGTGCTTTTTTTCTTCAGCTTCAAGTTCCACGGTTCCATGCTGGTGGAAGTGAAATGTGCGGAGCAGGAAGAACAGTGTCAGAATACCTGCCATCATCCACCAGACTGCCCGATCCATTGAACCCATTTCCGCGACAGCGTGAGGTAATAGATGAAAGACACCGATGCCCAGCATGAGCCCGCCGACAAAACTGATCAACGTTTCCATGCGGGTATGTGTTAAACGCACCAGCGATGGTAACCAGCCACCCAGCAGTGAAGCAAATACGATCAGACTGCAGTAAATTCCCAGCAGGGTATAGGTCCAAGTTTTGCCGTTTTGTTTTTTCGTTTCGCCACTGGCCTTGGCAGAGGAGTCGGGAGCGCTTTCGGATACCGAATTCTGCTGATTGTGCTCCGCTGCAACGGTGGGGCGCGAAATGAAAAATCCGGGCGCGATCAGAAACACAACCAGGGGAATCATCAACAGCAGCAGCGTGAGTCCAGCGTCTTTTTTAAAGTGAGAAAGCGGTTTCATTGGGTTAAAAAGCCACCTGAGATCTAATGGATGCGCTTTGATGCTGCCGGAATTGATAGAAGCATCGGCACTCTTCGATTGTAATAGCAAACTAATTGCGATTGAATTTAACTTTTATTACGGATCAGGGCAAGTGCCCTCTCTTACCTTCTCAGCGAAGTTTCTGAACTTCTGCTACGGCTGGCCGTGCTGCCTGCTGGAAGATCAAGCCAGAATGGCAGTGATGAAGTGATTTGACTCAGCTCTTAGTCCTGTCCCCTCCTGTAGCGACTCCAGTAGAATCAATCAACTAGTCCCGATAAGTTCAGATAAGAGCGGTCTTTAGAGTGTTAAGCTGTTCTGATTAGGTGTTCTTTCTGGCGTGTGCGTAGTGGGAGGTCGAATGTGAAGGCTCTTCATCATTTCTTAA
>NZ_CALFPF010000153.1 GCF_937919775.1 uncultured Gimesia sp. | reverse complement strand
CAGGCCAGACAGCCGACCGAACGCATCAGGATTTCCCCTTCGCGCTGTTCTTCATCGCGGGTCAAAGCCTGCTTGGTTTTTTTGTCTTTTTTCGGAGCCGGGATTTTATTGAGCGAAGCGGTTTTTGAATTTGCGAACAGATAGGCGGCGATGGCTGCGGCTTCCTGATCGTTGAATCCGAAGAAGGGCATTTTCGCATGTGCGGCGACGCTGTCGTCATTCTTGATTTTTCGGATCATCCATTCCGGGTTGAGCGCGGTCGTGACATACGTCAGATCGGGAGCGGCGGGGCTGGTCAACTGGTTTTCGCGCTGATGACAGCGGTTGCAGCGATGGGCGTCGAAGTGGGTTCGGCCGCGGGAAATTTGCGCGACTTCCGGACTCCCTTCTTCCCGGTAGAGAATATTCGCCTGAATCGGTTCCAGCCCGAACAGATTCGAAGACCAGAATAACTGCACGCGTGCCTGAGGAGCGATCTTTTTGTAAGAGACCTGCAGTTCGAATTCACCGAAATTCTGTTCGTACTTTGGTCCCACAACCCAGCCGGCCGTTTCGCGTTTGCCTTCCAGTACCGTTTTGCCGGCGATTTCGACTTTGATTTCCCCGGTGAGATAAGCCGAGAGCTGGTACTCGCCCGGCTGTTTTACCAGAATCAGGCTGGTCCATTCTGCGGAGAAGTTTTTGTCGGAGAGTTGCGGCAGCGGCGCACTGGTGCCCCAGTTAAAGGCGATATCCGGATCAATGCGCTGCACGCGTTTTTCACCGGCCTGATAAGTGGCGAGCAGACCGGGCGGGTAGTCGCCTTCTTCCGGATCGATTTCTTCAGCCGCCAGATTCCTCCCGACGATCATGAGTAAGAGACAACCAAATAATAAACCAGACAGGCGTAAAAAAACGCTGAACCTGAGCGCTTGCATTTGATGGCAGATCATGATGAAGGGAGGCTTCAGTGCTGAAAAGTGGTTGGTTAACAATCCAAATTAACTCGGTCGCAAAATAAAAAATCAGCCATTCGTTATTGTTCGAATGGCTTTTCGTCTTTGGCATTGGCTCCGAACGAAGCACGGAACGAGTCTAGAACTGACGCGACGGTTTTCTTTGGTCCGGTCAGTTTGAGAAAGTAATAGGGTTTGCCTTCGATGGCCAGAATCACGCCGAGCATTTGTGAATCAGGAACGGCCTCTGTTTTTCTCAGGAATGGGGGGCCGATCGATTTGTTGTAGGTGCCGTTGATATCGGCGAAGACGTATTTGCCTTCTTTCGTTTCACCCTGGGTCACTTTGACTTTGCGGCCTTCACTGGCAAACTGACCGATCCAGCGTGTAATGTTGGCAGAGGTTCCGCCGCCGGTACCGCCGAAAGAAGAGATGACCAGTTCAGCCGGTTCCTTGTCGCCTTCCACTGCGGGGATTTCAAATTGCGCCAGTCGCAGGTTGTTGGACGGGGGAGCACTTTTCCAGCTCGCGGGAACTTTAAGTGTGATGTCCTTGATTTGGACTTCATTGGTTTTGGCAGGTGTTTCTTCAGCATGTGCCGTGCAGGCATAGATTGCCAGAGAAAGCCCCAGGATGGAAAACAGCACTCTGCGGAATGTGGTGGGAGAGATCATGTATATCCTCGGATTGAAAAAAGAGGTTGCGCATTTGACTATTGGTAATTGTCCCCCATTCTGCGGAGATTTTCAACTCGTTGCTTCAAGAAATGCCTCTCGGACTCAAATTTTGAAAAAGATCGGTGAAGTTCTGCCTGGATGTTGCTAAAAATCAACACGCTGGATTCTATTTTCAACCATGGAAAAAAGACTGCCAGGGTGGTGGGGAAGGTGTTCAGTCCTTACTTTTTGTGCGTGTGCAGACAAACCGGGAGCGGTTTCTGCGCGCACTGTCGGGCCAGCCGACAGTGGCACACAACGTCGATCCTGAGTGGCACGCCACGTCGATCTTTAGTGGAACACAGCGTCTTTTTTTGTGGCCTCGATGTCTTGCTTTTCGTCTGTTTTCAAACTCGGGTCACTTCTAATCGGCGGAGACGCAGCGGTTGTTGGCCCAGTGGCGTAGTTCGGCGATGCGTTCTTTCATTAAGACTGCCAGCGGTCTTGTTTTCTGAATCTCGTTCGCGATATGGCGATCTTCGATTTCTGCATTTTCAGAAAAGGCGGCAAATAAACCGGACATCACGATCTGTTCCAGTTCCGAGCCGGTGAAGTCCTCTGCCATTGCGGCGAGGGAGCGAATGTCAAACTGGTCGGCGTCCCGTTTTCGCCGCTGGAGATGGATGCGCAGGATCTGTTCACGGGCCGCGGAGTTGGGGAGATCCACGAAAAAGACTTCGTCAAAGCGCCCTTTGCGCATCAGTTCCGGCGGGAGTGCCGAGATGTCATTCGCGGTGGCGATGATGAAAATTGGATGGCGATGATCCTGCATCCAGGCGAGCAGGGTTCCAAACATGCGTTTCGATAAACCGCCATCCGCCGAAGAGGAAGACGCCGAGGCGAACGCTTTTTCGATTTCATCAATCCATAAAATCACGGGGGCCATCGATTCCGCCTGCGAGAGTGCCTGTCGCAACTGGCTCTCACTTTCGCCGATAAATTTCTGGTAGAGCATGCCCGGGTCGAGTCGCAGTAAGGGCATGTTCCAGTCGGAAGCCACCATTTTGGCGCATAAACTTTTTCCCGAGCCGGGCACTCCCAGCATAAGCACGCCCCGCGGCGGCTCGATGCCAAACTCCTGTGCTTTGCGGGAAAATCCGCCGCGACGCAGTTTCAGCCAGTCTTTTAATCTGCCGAGCCCGCCAACCTCTTCCGGTTTGACATCAACGGCGATCGATTCCAGGCAGCCTGTGGAACCGAGCAGCGTTCGTTTGGCCTCGATGATGTGCGGTAAATCTTTCGCGTTTAAATCATTGTCCTGCAAGATGGCCGAGGTGATCACGCGTTCGACTTCATTACAACTGAGCCCCCGCATCGTCAGCACCAGTTGTTCCATTTCCCGCTTCGTGAGTTTCACGGTGATCTCGGCGTCGCTCTCTTTTTTGATCTTGTTAAAGGTCTGTTTAATGACGGCGGATAATTCCTCGGTGGTCGGCCAGCCCAGTTCATAGCGAACGGTAAAACGTTTGATTTCGTCGGGCAGGGGGAAGGCGTCGATCAGAATCAGGGTCGATTTTTTGTTGCGGCAGGTTTCCATCAGATCGCGCAACATGCGATTGACGATACTATCGCGGCAATAAGCGCCGAGATCTTTGAATACGAACAGATCTTCATCGGTATTTTTGTGGATGAAACTGAGAGTCTGCTCCGGTTTGCCTCCGGGGACCGTCGCTGATTTTAAGGTGGTCCCTGCGAACTTGCATAAGCCGTTCGTCGTCGACCACTCGTAAAGCGCCCTGTCTAAATTCTGAGCGACACCTTGCACCAGATTCAAGGCGCGTTGTTCATCCAGTGTTTCGATGGAGATGAATGGATTTCCTGAGCGAATCAGCAGTTCCAGTGAATTCGACATCAATGATCGTTCCTCTGTAGACGGATTCTTTTCAAGCGGTAACGGAAATCGAGGGAGAATAGATCACGGGTTAATGCGACTTTTTCAATAACTTCCGAAATTGATTCCAGGTTCTGGTATTGGCGACCTCTTGTTTCGTGAGCCCTGCGCGACGCGCCTGATAAACGCCGTACTGCATGACGTCCAGACCGCGCACACTGTGGGCATCGGTATTAATGACAATCGGAATTCCCAGTTCTTTCGCTTTGGCTGCGTGAATGTCATCGATGTCCAGACGCAGGGGATGCGCGTTGATTTCCAGCATCGTGCCATGATCGGCGGCCGCCTTGAGGACCTCGCCGTAATTGATATCGGCTCCCGGTCGTTTACCGATCAGGCGCCCCGTCAGATGCCCGATGATGGAAACGTGTGGGTTTTGAATGGCATTGAGCAACCGTTGCGTGACCTGTTTTTGTGGCTGTTTCAGACCGTAATGCAGAACCGCGATGACCCAGTCGGCTTCCGCCAGAACATCATCGGGCAGATCCATACTGCCGTCTTCCAGGATATCGCATTCAATGCCTTTCAGAATCTGGATATCAGAGACCTTTTCCTGTACTTTCTCGATGGCTTTCCAGTGTGCCCGCAGACGTTTCGCGTCCAGACCGTTGGCCATCGTTACGCGTTTGGAGTGATCTGTGATGGCGATGTACTGATAACCTTTGGCTTTCGCGCCTTCCGCCATTTCGAGAATCGATGCGGTGCCGTCTGTGGCTGTCGTGTGCATGTGCAGGTCGCCGCGAATCTGTTTGAGTTCGATCAGTTCGGGCAGTTCGTTTTTCTCGGCGGCTGCGAATTCCATTCTGTTTTCGCGCAATTCCGGCGGAATCCAGGGGAGATCGAGGGTCTGATACACGTCTTCCTCGGTCTTGCCTGAAACCAGTGTGTCATCACGAAACAGGCCGTATTCATTCAGTTTGAGGCCTCGATCCTGCGAGCGGCGGCGGAGCACAATGTTGTGTTCCTTCGAGCCGGTAAAGTAGAGCAGGGCTGCGCCGTACGATTCTTCCGGCACGACGCGCAGATCCAGTTCCAGACCGGAATTCAAACGGACGCGTTGTTTGGTTTCGCCGCGGGCCAGAACTGCTTTGACCAGTTCATGATTTTGTAAGGCATCCATGACTTCGTTGGGCCGACTGGAAGTGACGAGAATATCCAGATCGCCGACCGATTCTTTCCGCCGACGACAACTGCCCGCTTCTGAAATATTCTGCACGGAATCCAATTCACCGAGGTCGTGAATGATTTCATCGGATAGCGCTTTCGCATCCGCGAGTCGGACCCGATTGCCCGCCTGGCTGAGATGTTCAAGCCCTTCGAGGATGATTTGCTCCGTTTTTTTGCCGAAGCCTTTCTGCTCGGCAATCACGCCGTTTTCGGCAGCCGCCTTGAGATCGTCGAGCGAGCGAATTGAGAGTTCTTTGAACAGAAAGGCAACTTTTTTAGGGCCGATGCCGGGGATATCCAGCATGCGGACCACATCGGCGGGAATTTCTTCTTTGAGTTCTTCGAGTTGAGGTAATGTCGCCGTTTCTACGATGGTGACAATTTTTTCCGCGAGGTCTTTGCCGATGCCGGGCAGTTCCTGTAATTCGTTCGGACTGTTTCTGGCGATGTCCTGAATGGAATCAGAAAGACCCGAGATGGTGCGCGCTGCATTGCGATACGCGCGCAGGCGAAAAGGATTTGCTCCCTGGATTTCCAGCAAATCCGCCAGTTCCTCAAACTGGCGTGCAATTTCCGAGTTTTGCATGTTCGGTATCCGGATTCTCAAACTGAAAGTTTCGAATGAATTTTGAAGTTTCTATTCCCTAACAATAACGCGAGCGGCGCATAAAAAAAGTGCAAGGCGGGGAAGCACTTGCACTTTGTAGATTCTTAGAAGCGTCAGCCGTTATTTGCTGGCGATTTTTGCGGAATCGGTAATGGCAAACCAGCCGGAATTCGCAGGGACATCCTGCTTGGCTACGACGGGAGCAGAAAAATTCGCCCGGATCGTTAAGCGTTCTGCTCTTGGTGCCGATTTCCAGGTAATTTTCTGGTCCAGATTCAGAGGCTGCACTCGCAGTGGTGGGAGATTGGTTTCCTGCTCTGCTTTGGGAGCTTTTTCACCAGGGTTGGGAGTGGGAGCCGCTTTCTTCTGGGGGATGGCTGTCTTGGGGAACTTACCATCGGGAGTGGGTTTGAATGCTTTACTTTCGCCCGTTCCGAAGAAGTCATCCTGTTTTTTCTCGGTACCAGGTTCTGGTGTCTCTGTTCCGAAATCAGGTTGAGCGGGTTTCGTGCCCGGCATGGGAAGATCTACGGCGTCACGTTTCAAAGGTTCTTTGAACAGATCTTCCGTTCCGCTTTTCGGCATCGGCGTGTCCATTGGCGCCCGATCATAACGACGCGACTCGAAGCCGGAATCTTCGACACCGGGGCTTGTTTTACCGGGAGTCATCGGCTCTTCGGCAAATGTTTTGGGAGTCGTGCTTTGCACTTCACGTGGTGCGGGAACTTTACCGCCGGAATTCGGATCAGGCGTCGGTGTGCTGGCGGTGGCGGGATTATAAGAGACGCCACATTGACCGGTGCTGCAACCACCGGCTCCACAGGAGCCCGTTGAACAACCTCCCATGTCACAGGGAGAACAGCAACCAGGACCGTAAGCGACGCTGGCAAACTGAGAGGAATTTCCTCCGGCAAAACTTTGATAGTTGACACCAACGACTTGCGGGTTGTTGATCAGGTACCAGCGATAAGCGGCGCGGGTGCTGCGTCTCGACGGTGCCATTCCCATATTACCGCCATAGTAGGCTGTGTAACCGGGAGCGCCGCAGCAACTGCCAGATCCCATCATCCCGTATCCACCATAATTGGCGGAATAAGATTGAGGTGCAGCGCCGGCGTACATCGGACCGTTTCGGCTTGGCCCAAAAATGGCGTTGTACGTCCAGGGAATCACCCCGGCGTTAGACTCGGCGAGTGAAACCATGCCGACTGCCAGAAGACATCCGGCTGTCAGACAAACTTTTTTCAGATTCATGTTTTTACGAAGACTCATCATCCATTCGACCTTTTTAAATCGAGCCACACAATTGCACGACCAGGGGCAGAAAGCCATGCCGAAAGAAGACGTAGTCCATCACGCCAAGTTCTCTATATTTCCAGTGTTACCGAAAATGTCGAGAGCTAATCCATTAGTTACTCTTTTGTACCGTTTCGATCCTACCAATGTCAATGATTGAGATTGCTGGTTGGGTCGGATAAACTAAGTTTTTGAGCGATAATTCGTAAGAATTCGCAATTGTTTCTATTTTAGCTAGTGGGTGTCCCGAAAGTATTTTAGTTCGTAAATAATAGCGTTAAATTG